>DATDIY010000038.1:0-17213 GCA_036520815.1 Acidimicrobiales bacterium | reverse complement strand
CCTCCGGGGCTACGGGATCTGGTCGGATCGTTTCGTGCTCAACGGCGAGTCCCGCTACGTGATCCCGACACCCTTTTTCCACTGCTTCGGCTACAAGGCCGGCTGGATGAGCTCGCTGATGGCGGGAGCCATGGCCATCCCGCTCGCGGTCTTCGACGCCGAGCGGGTCATGGCCATCATCGAGCGGGAAGGCGTCACCCACATGCCCGGACCGCCGACGATGTTCAACGCCATCCTCGACCACCCGCGTCGTCGCTCCCACGACCTGACGAGCCTCCGCCACGTGATGGTCGGAGCGACCACCGTCGCGCCCTCGTTGATCCGACGGGTGAGCGACGAGCTCGGCATCGAGACCCAGCTGTCCGCCTACGGGCTCACCGAGAACCACGCCCTGGCCTCGCTGAGCGAGCCCGAGGATCCCCTCGAGGTCGTCGCCACCACCGCAGGACGTCCGTTCCCCGAGGTCGAGATGCGCATGGTCGACGACGACGGGCATGAGGTGCCCGCCGGCCAGCCCGGCGAGATCCTGCTGCGCAGCCCGTACGCCATGAGCGGTTACTACGCCGATCCCGACGCCACCGCCGCAGCCCTCGCGGGCGGATGGCTCCACACCGGAGACATCGGTCGCTTCGACGACGACGGTCGACTGCTGGTCACCGACCGCAAGAAGGACATGTTCATCGCCGGGGGCTTCAACGTCGCTCCCGCCGAGGTCGAGAAGGTGCTCGTCGCCATCGTGGGCGTGGCCCAGGTCGCGGTGGTCGGGATGCCCGACGACTACCTCGGCGAGGTGGGCGCCGCCTTCGTGGTGCTCGATGACGGGGCCTCGGTCGACCCGGCCGACATCGTCGCCTTCGCTCGCGAGCACCTGGCCAACTTCAAGGTCCCCCGGCGGGTCGAGCTCGTCGACCAGTTGCCGATGAACGCCACCGGCAAGGTGGTCAAGGCCGATCTGCGGGCGTGGCTCGCCCGTCCCGACGGGGCGGCGACGACGGGCGCGGAGCCGGTCGGCTGACCAACCTCGGACTCGGGGGCGTCGAGGTGGTGCAGGTAGCATCGAACGCGCAAGTCAACAGCCGATTTCGTCCACCCCTCGGATGATTCGCACCGGGTGTGGTGGGGGAGGGACGTAGGAGCCGCATGACCGTGCAACCGATGTCGATGGAGCTGGTGGCGCCCGAGGAGGTCGGTGTCGACCCCGGGAAGCTCGATCTGTTCCTCGAGCGGGCCAAGCTCGACGTCGATCGCGGACACCTGCCGAGCGTGCAGGTGGCGGTGGCGGCTCAGGGCCGGCTGGTGGCGTTCGAGACCTACGGCGACTCGTCGAACGAGAAGCGGTACATCCTCCAGTCGGCGGGGCGCAGCGTCGTCGCCGCCGCGCTCTGGAAGGTTCTCGACGACAAGCTGATCACTGTCGATCAACGGGTGGCCGAGGTGATCCCCGAGTTCGGCACCAACGGCAAGGACGTGGTGACCTTCGAGCAGGTCTTCACCCATTCCGCCGGATTCCCGTTCGCGCCCCTGGGCTACCCGAAGATGCTCAGTCGTGAAGCCCGTCTCGAGGCCTTCTCCAAGTGGCGCCTCGACTGGGAGCCGGGCACCCGCCTCCAGTTCCACCTGACGTCGCAGGCGTGGGTGGTGGTGGAGGTCGTCGAGCGCCTGTACGACATGACCTTCTCCGACTTCCTTCGCACCCAGATCGTCGAGCCCCTGGGCCTCGGGTTCATCCTGCCCGTCGCGCCCGAGCAGTTCGAGGAGGTCCTGGCCGTGCCGGTCGCCACCGACCGCACCAGCGACGACCAGGAGGTCGATCCGTTCGGGCCGTGGTACCTCAACAACCCCGAGGTCCTCTCGGGGGGTGAGCCCAGCCACTCCACCGTGGGCCGGGCCGCCGACCTGGTGCTGCTCCACCAGGCGTTCTTCCACTCCGGTCTCTGGCGCCAGGAGACCATCGAGGACGTCATCCAGATCCGTCGATCCGAGCCGCCGTGGGGCGACCGGATGTACGGCGGCAGTCCTGAGATCGCCAACGTCTGCCTGATGCTGATGGTGGCAGGCGAGGCGGGTGGAGGGTGGACGCCCCGCACCGGGTCGCCCCGCACGTTCGGCATGGGCGGCGCACCGTTCCAGCTGGCCTTCACCGACCCCGATGCCGGCACCTCCTTCGCCTACCTCACCAACGGCTATCCGATGTCGGGTTACGACCACACGATCCGGGGCCTCGCCACGAAGATCAACATCGGGAACCTCGGCAACGACCTCATCGCCTGACACTTCGTCGAAGGAGACCACCATGAGCAACGACGTCATGACCAACGGAGTGTTCGACTGCGACACCCACATCTATGAGCCCCGTGACGCGGCGACGCGGTACCTGGCCGAAGAGTTCATGGACCGCTCGATCCGCACGATCCGCAACACCAAGGACGAGGACGTGGTGCTGGCGGGGAGCCGGGTGGCCAACTTCCTCAGCGAAGAGGGCCTGGGTTTCGAGAAGGCCTACAAGCCGGGCTCGCTGCGCGAGATGCTCGCGGCCATGGCGTCGGGCGATCCCGACGCGAAGTACCAGCCCGAGCCCATGCGGCCGGAGTTCCTCGACCGTGACCTGCGCATGAAGCTGCTCGACGAGCAGGGAGTCGCCAAGGCCGTGGTGTTCCCCGGCGCGCTGGCCCTGGCAGCGGAGAACTACGTCAGCGGCGACGTCGAGGCGCTCTACGCCAACATCCACTCGTACAACCGCTGGTACAACGAGGCGTGGGGGTTCAACCACCAGGACCGCATCTACGCCACGGCGCTGATGTCGCTGCGTGACCTCGACAAGGCGGTCGAGAACGTCGAGGACATCATCGAGAAGGGCGCCAAGGTGGCGCTGCTGCCCACCGGCCCCGCCTACGGCCGCAGCCCCGGCGACCCGTACTTCGATCCGATCTGGTCCCGCCTCAACGAGGCCGGGGTGGTCATCGCCCTGCACATCCAGCCGAACTGGTACTTCGAGGCCATGGGCCCGGCGTGGGGTCAGAACATCGATCCGCCGTCGTGGCACATGTCGGCGTGGCAGTGGATGAACTCCTACGGCGAGCGCCCAGTCGTCGACACGCTGTCGGCGCTGATCTTCGACAACCTGTTCGGCCGATTCCCGAACCTCAACGTGCTGGTGGCCGAGCACGGCGCCAGCTGGGTGCCCCACACCCTCAAGCAGCTCGACAAGAGCCGGGGCATGGGCCGCAACGGCCCGTGGATCGGCGGTCAGCTCACCGAGCGCCCGTCGAAGATCTTCAAGCGTCACGTGCGCGTCGCCCCCTACCCGGAGGACGACATCCCCAAGCTGATCGCCGACACCGACGGCGACGACAGCATCTACGTGTTCGGCTCCGACTACCCCCACGCCGAGGGCGTGGAGCGGCCCGAGCAGTACGAGGCGAAGATCATGTCGCTGCCTGAGGACCAGCGCCGCCGCATCATGCGCGGCAACGCCGAGGCGATCTTCTCCTAGGACGCCGGTGGCTAGCGGGGGAGGCCCAGCACCCGCTCGGAGATGATGTTGCGCTGGATCTCCGAAGCCCCGGCGAAGATCGTCTCGGCCCGGGAGAACAGGTAGGCGTACTGCATGTTGCCGATCACGCCGCCGGTGAGGACCTGGCCCTCCGGGCCCAGCAGGTCCATGCACAGCTCGCCGAAGTCGCGGTGCCAGTGCGACCACTGGAGCTTGCCGATGGCCGCTTCGGGGCCCGGGTGACCGCCGGCGATCAACGTGGCGGTGATCCGATCGTTGTTCATGCGGATCTGCTCGAGGCCGATGAAGGCCGTCGCCAGGCGCTGGCGCACGACCGGGTCGTCGGCGATGCCACGCTGGCGGCACAGCTTGACCAGGTTGTTGAAGTCCCGGTAGAAGCGCATCTGCTGGGCGATGAAGGCGCTGCCCCGCTCGAAGCCGAGCGTGCCCATGGTGACCCGCCACCCCTGGCCGGCCTCGCCGACGACGAGATCGGCGGAGGTGCGGGCGTCGGTGAAGAAGACCTCGTTGAACTCGGCGGTGCCGGTGATCTGCTCGATCGGGCGCATCTCTATGCCGGGTTGGTCGACCGGCGCGAGCAGGTAGCTGAGGCCCTGGTGCTTCTTCTCGGTGTTCTGCTCGGTGCGGCACACCACGAAGATCCAGTCGGCGACGTGACCCAGGCTGGTCCAGACCTTCTGACCGTTGATGACCCACTCGTCGCCGTCGAGGTAGGCGGTGGTCTTGATGTTGGCCAGGTCGGAGCCGGCGTCGGGCTCGCTGAAGCCCTGGCACCAGAACTCCTCGGAGGAGAGGATCTTGGGCAGGAAGCGCTTCTTCTGCTCCTCGTTGCCGAAGGCCATGAGGGTCGGTCCGAGGAGGCCTTCACCGAAGAACGACATCCGGTTCGGACCGCCGGCCTTGACGTACTCCTCGTTGAAGATGATCTCCTGGGTGAGGGTGGCCTCGCGACCGCCGTACTCGGCCGGCCAGGTCAGACCGACCCAGCCCCCCGAGGAGAGCTCCCGCTCCCAGGCCTTGCGCAGGTCGAGCTCGTGACGTTCACCCAGTTCGAGCCCGGTGCCGAGCGCGGCGAACTCGCCGACGAGGTGCTCGGCCAACCAGGTGCGAACCTCTTCGCGGAAGGCCTCATCGGCCTCTGAGTATGTGAGATCCATCGCCTGTGATCTTGCCATAGCCGCAGGTGCCGTCCCTCTTCGGGAGGGCGGCCCGACGGCCCGTCGTCAGCGGACGAGGTCGGTGCTGAAAAGGCCGGTGAGGCCGTTGTGCCGGAGGTGGCGGGCGAGGTGCGCTCGGGCGGCGGCCAGCCCGAATGGCTCGCGGCGCAGGGCGACGCTCGCCCGTGACACCCAGGACACGGCGGTCTCGTCGCAGAACCCGATGGCCCCGTGGAGCTGGTGGGCGGTGCGGAAGACCAGCTCGGCGGCCTGCAGCGCCGCCACCCGCAGGGCGAGGGCGTCGTCGAGGGCCTCGGGGCGGCCGGCCTCGATGCTCCACAGGGAGTATTTGGCCAGCTCCGTCAGCCCGGCCCGCTCGACCTCGGCCTCGGTGAGCTGGAACTGCACGCCCTGGAAGGCGGCGAGGGGCTTGCCGAACTGGTGGCGCTCCACGATGTACTGGCTGGTGAGCTCCACCGCCCGGTCGAGCATGCCGAGCAGCGTCCAACAGGGGAGCACGAGACCGAGGGCGAGGTCGCCCTGGCCGGCCTCGTCGATCGGCTCCAGGTCGAGCGCGACGACGTAGGCGTCCTTGCGCGGGTTGGACGGCTCTGGCTTCGGGGTGGCGAGGCTGCGTCGGCCCTGGAGATCGACGGCCACCCAGCGCAGGTCGAGACCGGCGACGCCCGCCGCCGGACGGGGTCCGTCGACGACGAGCAGGCCGTCGGTGTCGAGATCGGTCGGCCTAGCCAGGCGTTCGGCGACGGGGTAGGCGACGGCCCAGTAGCCGGCTGCGCGGCAGAGGGCGGCGGCGGCCTCTGCCTCGTCGGCGCTGCCCCGGGGGTCGAGGTCCCAGGCGCCGAGCTCGGCGAACACCGGGGCCACGAGGGACTCCCTGGCGCCGGGATCGGCCTCGGCCTTCTCGGCGAGACGGTCGCCGCCGGCGGCTTCCAGGGCCTGCTGGGCGAGCCGGCCGTACTCGGATGCTTCGTCGCTGAGCTCGGTGATCACGCTGGGGTCAGGGTCCGGGCCAGGAGGATGCGCTGCACCTCGGTGCTTCCAGATGCCACCGTCGACGCCTGCGCGTAGCGCCAGTGGTCCTCGACGGCCCGCTTGAAGCGGAGGGCGTCGTCGCCCTCCAGGCGGGCCATGCCGATGATGTCGGCCAGCACGTCGGCGCTGGTCTGATCGAGCCGGGTGACGGCGATGCGGTAGGCGGCGGTGTCGCCGGGACGAACCCGACCGGTCTGCTGCAGGGCCACCACCCGGTAGGCGAGCAGGCGGGCCCGGCGGGCCAGCACGAGCTGGTCGGCCCAGCGAGCGTGAACCTCCTCGGGGAGGTCGTCCCACTGGTCGCCGAGCACCTTGGGGGCAAGGGTGAGAAGGCGGTCGGCCCGGGCGTAGCGGGCGATGCCCACGCGCTCGAAGGAGAGCACCTCCTGTACGAGCTTCCAGCCCTGACCGATCTCGCCGAGCACGTCGGCGTCGGTCACCCACACCTCGTCGAAGAAGACCTCGTTGAGGTGGTGGGGCCCGACCATGCTGGGGATGGGGCGTACCTCGATGCCCGGAGCGTCCATCGGCACCAGGAAGATGGTGAGGCCCTCCTGCTTCTTGCCCTCTCGCGAGGTACGGGCCAGCAGGAAGCACATCTGGGCCATGGTGGCGTAGGAGGTCCAGATCTTCTGGCCCGAGACGTGCCAGCCGTCGCCGTCGCGTCGGGCAGCTGTTTGCACCGACGCCAGGTCGGAGCCGGCATCGGGTTCGCTGAAGCCCTGACACCAGATGACGTCGCCGGAGGCGATGGGCGGGAGGAACTTCTGCTGCTGTTCGGGGGTGCCGTAGCGCTGCAGGATGGGGCCGACCCAGTTGACGCCCATGTACTGGGCGCCGCGGGGCTCGTGGAAGGCCCACATCTCCTCGCGCACGGCGGTCTGCTCCCAGGGAGAGGCCCCTCGCCCGCCCCATTCGGTCGGCCACGCCGCGCACAGCTCGCCCCGCTCGGCGAGCACGTGGCAGAAGGCCTGTGCCACCGCGAGGTCAGCCGGGTCGTTGGTGAACGCACCCAGGAAGTCCTCGGGGATGTGATCGACCACGAGCTTCCGCAGCTCGCTGCGGAGCGCGGCCACATCGTCGCCCATGTCGAAATCCACGAGGGACGACCTTACCGTCTGCCGAACGGAGCCTCCCCAAGCCCGGCCCCGCCCGCCCGGAGGACTACCGGAACGAGGTGCGGGGCCGCTCGACGAGCTCGAAGGTGATGCCGTCGGGGTCGCGGAGGAAGCTGATCCACATGTCGGGGACCGGGGTTCCGGGCAGGGCGACGGCCATCGGGCCGCGGTCGAACACGGTGCCCTCGGCGGCCATGGCGGTGTGTGCGGCGCGGGTGTCGTCGACGCAGACCGCAGCGCGGAACAGCCCGGCATGGTTGGGCTCGGTGAAGTGGGTGCCGTGGGCGGCCGGGGTCTGCCACTGGACCAGCACCAGCTCGAAGGGCTCGTCGGGCAGCCTGAGTCGGGCGAGCTCAGCGCGTACCTCGCCGACGACACCGAGGGCGGTGCCGTCGTCGATCGTCGTGCGCTCGACGACGCGGAAGCCCAACCGCTCGTACCACGCCACCGATACGCCGAGGTCGGTGACGGTGCTGCGCAGGTGGCGCAGTCGCGATGGTCCGGAGGCGTCGGCGGCGTCGGCGACGAGGTCGATCACCAGGCCTGAGTGGTGGCGCAGGGTGGTCCACGCGCCGAGCGGGGAGGGGCCGGCGCCGACCACCTCACTGCCGGCGGCCAGCAGGATCGCCAGCGTCGCCGTTGCGTCGGGGACAGCGACGCCCACCGCCTGGATGCCGACCTCGGTGGGGTCGGTCTTGGGAGTGCCCACGAGCGCCGGGTCGCCCCACGACTGCACCTCCACGGCCGGGCTCACCCGGGGGCCGCGGGCGTCGTAGACGAAGGCCGCCGCGTTGAGCACGTCGTGGTCGAACCCGAGGACCCGGCCCTGCTCGGTCTGCATGGGTGAGGTCATGGTGTTGAGCATCTCGAGCTGGTCGACCAGCACCGACATCACGTCGGTGGGATCGTCGCAGCAGAAGCAGACGTGCAGGACCCGCCGGCCCGGACGGTCGGGATCGTCGTCGGTCATCGGGGCCGACGCTAGGCGGCGGAGGCGCAGGCCGACCGCCTCACCCCTTTCCGAGGCTACGGTCTCGTCGACGCTGGACCGACCACGGGCGAAGGATGGCGACGTGGACCAGGCTCTCGCTCGATCACGATGCTCGGACCCGGCCGCCGTGGTCGAGCTGCTCGATGCACACCGTGACGTGATCGTCCCGCTCGCTCTCGGCGAGCCCCGGGTGCTGCTCGACGTGATCGACGCCGCCGGACCGACCCTCGACGGGGTGCGGGTGCACCAGATGCACGCCCTGCGGGATCGGCCGTTCCTGCACGGGGTGTACCCCGGCCTGCGGTATGTGGCCTACTTCCTCTCCCCGGTGTCGAGGCCCGCGTTCCACGAGGGCGGCTGCGACTTCACGCCCGCCCACTTCTCGGACATGCCCCACGTCCTGCGCCACGTCACCCGGTCGCCGATGGTGGTGGCGATGGCCTCGCCGCCCGATCGGCACGGCTGGTTCTCCCTCGGCACCAACGCCGACTACGTGGGCCGCTTCATCGGGAAGGTGCCCTTCTTCCTGGAAGCGAACCGCTTCATGCCCCGTACACGGGGCGAGAACAACGTCCACATCTCCCAGGTGACCGGTTGGATCGAGGCGGACGAGCCGCTGGTGGAGGTGCCGCCGCCGGCCGTGCACGACCACGACCGCGTCATCGGCGAACTGATCGCCGAGCGCGTTCCTGACGGGGCCACCATCCAGGTCGGCATCGGGTCCATCCCCGCCGCCGCCCTCGGTGCCCTGCGAGGGCATCGTGACCTCGGGGTCCACACCGAGCTGCTCTCCGACTGCCTGATGGAGCTCTTCGAAGCCGGGGTGGTGACCGGCACCCGGAAGGTGACGAGGCCCGGAAAGATGGTCACCACCTTCGCCATGGGAACGACGCGCTTCTACGACTTCCTCGACGACAACGCCGCGGTGGAGTTCCTGCCCGTCGACTGGGTGAACGACCTGCGCGTGATCGGTCGCGAGAGCGCCTTCGTCTCGATCAACGCCACCCTCGAGGTCGACATGCTCGGACAGGCCAACTCCGAGATGCTGGGCGGGAGGATGTGGTCGGGCTCCGGCGGGCAGGCCGACTTCGCCAAGGGCGCCATGTTCAGCGAGCACGGTCGCGGCTTTCTCGCCCTGCACTCGACCACCACCGACGGATCGCTGAGCCGCATCAAGGTGCGCCTCGCCGAGGGGGCGGTGGTCACGACCAACAAGAACACGGTGGACTGCGTCGTGACCGAGTACGGGGTGGCCGAGCTCCACGGAGAACCGCTCTCGGTGCGTGCCCAGCGGCTGATCGCCATCGCCCACCCGAAGTTCCGCGACGAGCTCAGTGCTGAAGCCAAAGAGCTCGGTTTCCTCCGCTGACACCGCTCGGGGCCCTCGTCGCGAGAGAGGCCCCCGGAACGACGAGAGCCCTGCGCACGCAGGGCCCTCGCGAAGCACCCCCAACGGGATTCGAACCCGTGCCGCCACCTTGAGAGGGTGGTGTCCTAGGCCGCTAGACGATGGGGGCCGGTGCTCTGCCGAGACCTGCAACGGGCCCCTGGCAGCCGGGAGAGCATAGCGGTGCTCCTGACGCCTGGACCAAACGATCGACGGTGAGCGACTACAGCTCGGTGTCCCACTTGGGCTCCGGCGGGAACTGCACGTCAGCGGCCGGTCTCAGCGGCGTGACGTCCTCGATCTTGCCGATGCCGCGGATGGTGATCGTGCGGGGGAGACCCTTCTGCACCCAGTCGGGCACGCCGTTCAGGGCCGACGGATGGGCGAGCAGCTCACCCGGTCCCGCCTCGTCGCAGAGCCGGGCGGCGAGGTTCACGGGACGCCCGATGTAGTCGTCACCGTCGAAGAGCAGAGCGATGCCGCTCGCCACCCCGGCGCGCAGGTCGATGTCGAAGGTCTCGAATCGTCCGGTCAGCTCGGCCACGGTCGCCACCGCGGGGCCGGGCTTGACGCCGACGAGCAGGGCGCCGTCTCCCAGCCATTTGGCCACCCGGGTGCCGCGGCGCCCGGCCACTTCCTTCACCAGCGAACGGAACACCTCGAGGGCCCGCACGGCCCGTCGTGGCCCCTGGCGCTCGGTGAGCGCGGTGAAGCCGCAGATGTCGATGAACGAGAAGGTCCGCTCGAGCTCGATCGGGCCGCCGGTCGGGGGGAGCGTCTCGGGCCGTTCGGTGCCGGCGCCCGTCGCGGGGGACGGGGCGCCGACCGATTCGTCGACATCGTGGGCGTGGAGGGCGTCAGGCATGGGCCCTGACGATCTCACACCGACGCCGGGTCATGCAGACCCGTTCGCCGTCGAGGGGCTAGCTTGCGCGAGGGGATCGCGGCACGGCTTGTTCGCCGCCGCTGCGGCTCTCCGCACATCAGATCGAACCGCCGACCGGCGGACGAACGGTGGAGGTCCAGGGATGGACATGGGCAGAAAGCTCGTCGTCGAGGCGATCGGCACGTTCTGGCTGGTGCTCGGCGGCTGTGGTGCCGCGGTGCTCGCCGCCAAGTTCGGCGGGGAGACGAACCCCCTCGGCATTGGCTTCATCGGCGTGTCGTTCGCGTTCGGCCTGACCGTGTTGACGATGGCCTACGCCATCGGCCACATCTCCGGAGGGCACTTCAACCCGGCGGTCACCATCGGACTGTTCGCGGGCGGCCGGTTCCCAGCCCGGGAGGTCATCCCGTACGTCGTGGTGCAGGTCCTCGGTGCGATCGCGGCTGCGGGCGTCCTGCTCGCCATCGCCAAGGGTGCGCCGGGCGGCTACACCATCGACGAGAACCTGCCGGGGGCGTTCGCGGCCAACGGCTACGACGACCTCTCGCCCGGTGGCTACAACCTCGGATCCGCGCTCCTCACCGAGATCGTGATGACGGCGGGCTTCCTCTTCGTGATCCTCGGGGCGACGGCCAAGAAGGCCCACGCCGCGCTCGGGCCGCTGGCCATCGGCTTCGCCCTGGTGTTGATCCACCTGATCAGCATCCCGGTGACCAACACGTCGGTGAACCCGGCCCGCTCGACCGGCCCGGCCCTGTTCGCCGGAGGCGACTACATCCCGCAGCTGTGGCTGTTCTGGCTCGCTCCTCTGGTCGGCGCCGCCGTCATCGGGCTGCTCTGGCGGTACCTCAGCCCCAGCGACGCCGTTCTCGAGCCGGTCCCCGAAGAGGCGAAGGCCTACTGATCCTCGCGGGCTCGCGATCGGCCGCCATGATGGACTGATCGTGAGCCCGATCGAGGACCTTCCATCTCCGCCGGCGACGTCGTTCGCCAGCGACAATGCCGCCGGGGTCCTTCCCGAGGTCATGGACGCGCTGGCGACCGCCAACGTCGGCTCGGCGCTCGCCTACGGCACCGACCCGTGGACCGAGAGGGCCTCGACCGTGGTGGCCGAGGTCCTCGACGCGTCCGGCCCGGTCCTGTTCGTGTGGGGCGGCACCGGCGCCAACGTGGTCGGCCTGCAGTGCCTGCTGCGGCCCTGGGAGGCGGTGATCTGCCCTGCTGGGGCGCACATCGCGGTCGACGAGTGCGGCGCGCCGGAGCGCTTCACCGGCTGCAAGCTGCTCACCGTGGCCACCGACGACGGCAAGCTCCGACCCGAGCACGTCGAGGAGCAGCTGCATCTGCTGGGCGACGAGCACCACGTGCAGCCGAGCGTCGTGTCGATCACGCAGGCGACCGAGGTCGGCACCGTCTACACCGTCGACGAGATGGCGGCTCTGGCCGAGACCGCCCATCGGGCCGGACTCCTCGTGCACGTCGATGGTGCCCGGTTGGCGAACGCCGCCGTCGCGCTGGGGGTCGAGCCGCGGGAGATCACGTCCGCCGTCGGTGTCGACGTCGTCAGCCTCGGTGCGACCAAGGCCGGAGCCATGTACGGGGAGGCGGTCGTGTTCGTCCACCCCGAGCTCGGTGCCGACGCCCGGTTCGTGCGCAAGCAGGCGGCCCAGCTGCCGTCGAAGATGCGTTTCGTGGCTGCCCAGTTCGAGGCGTTGCTCACCGACGGGCTGTGGTTGCGAGCCGCCGACCACGCCAATCGCATGGCGGCCCGACTCGGGGAGCGGCTCGCCGACGTCGTCGGCGTGGAGGTGGTCCGCTCGCCGGACGCGAACAGTCTGTTCGTGCGGCTCCCGAGCGCCGCGGCGGTGGCGGAGCTGCAGACGTGGTCGTTCGTATGGGAGTGGGAACCGGTCCGGCACGAGGTGCGCTTGATGACCTCGTTCGCCTCTACTCCCGATGACGTCGACGCCTTCGCCACCGGAGTGGCGGCGATCGCCGCACACGCCGGGTGATCCGGCACCGGCTCAGGACGGGCTCTCAGGCGGGAGGGGTTCGCAGGGCCCGGATGAACGCGCCGAGCGTCGGTGCCCAGTCGATCGGGCTGGTGAACGCGTCCTCCATCACGGCCACTCCGAGATGCAGCGAGACGAACCACCACGCCAACGCCTCGGCGTCGACGTCGGTGCGGAGCTGGCCGGTGCCCTGAGCGACGCGGACCGCCTCGGCGAGCACGGCGAGGACGTGGTCCTGCACCGGGCCCACCACATCCGCCACCTCCGGCTCGAGGCGGCTGGCATGGCGGGCCTCGAGGCGCAGCGCGGTGTCGCGGGCGAGCTCGGGGTCCTGTGATTCGCCGAGCAGTGATGCGATCACCCGGCCGGCGGCGGGGGCGCTACCGGCGGTGAGGGCGCCCGAGAGACGGGCGAGGGGCTCGATCGCGTTGGGGCCGGTCACCTGGGCGACGACCTCGGCCAGCAGGCCCGCCTTTCCCGAGAACCGGTTGTAGATCGCTCCTGTCGTGACCCCCGCCCGTCGGGAGATCTCGGCGACGGTGGCCGCGTCGTAGCCCTGCTCGGCGAACACGTCGGCGCCCGAGCGCACGAGGTCCTCGCCGAGCTCGTCCAACCCCTGTGCGCCCGATGCGGGTGACCCCGGATCGCGGCGGCGTCGGGCGGTCCGGCCCGATGAGGCGGGCGTGTCCCAAGGCACCTTCGTGACGGCGATGCGCACGATCTGGTCGACCGATGCCATGCCTCCCGAGGGTGCATGGCTGGCCAGGGAGAGAAGGTAGGAGCCGGTATCGGCGGCGGCCTGCAGCAACACCTGGGCCCGAGGGTCCTGGTTGGCCCGTACCCGGCCCTGGAGCTCGGCGTCGCGGCGGGCGGCCAGGGCTGCCTTCAACCGACGGTCGACGAAGCCCACCACGTCGCCTCGGATCTCGGGAACCCGGCGGGCGGCCAACTGCAGCTCGTAGAGGACGCACAGCTGGTCACCGTCGATCAGCCCGATCAGTGACGGCTCCTGCCAGATCGAGGCGAGGTCGGCGTCGAGGGCCCGACCGAGCACCGGCTCGAGGCGTTCGTCGACGAGGGCGGCGACGAGCTGTTCCTTTCCCGGGAACCGGTTGTAGATCGCGCTGGTGGCCAATCCGCAGCCTGCCGCGACCGTGGTGAGCGCGGTGGCGTCGTAGCCGACGCGACGCAGCTCGGTCGCCGTCGAATCGAAGATCTCCTCGCGGAGCGCGGCCGCCTTCGCCCTGCTGACCTTCACCATCAGGTGTGATCCTGTTCCTCGTCGTGCGCCCCCGGAGGGATCACGGCTCCGCCACTGCACCGCGAAGCATCCGAGCACGCCTCCCGGGCCACAGATGATGTCGGAGGTGTAGGGCTCGCGCCAGTTCTGCAGCCCGCTCAGGCGGGCTCGCCGACGACCGGACGGCCGTTGCGGACGTCTTTGTCGACTCCGTTCGGGTCCTTGGCGACCCGGCCGAGCACGAGCACGTGGCTCACGCCAGCCGACATCTGTGCCGGCTGCTCGACGGTCGAGGTGTCGGCGATGGTCGCCGGGTCGAACACGGTGATGTCGGCGTCGGCGCCCATCTGCATCCGACCCTTCTTCGCCATCATCGGCACCCGGCCCTCGACCTGACGGGCCGGGATGATCGTGCACTTGGCCAGCGCGTCCATCAGGGAGAGGACTTGTAGGTCGCGGACGTAGGGCCCCAGCAGACGGGAGAAGCAGCCGGCACCTCGGGGGTGGTTGTTGTTCGCCGACTCGGGGATGGCGTCGGATCCCACCATCGACCACGGCAGACTCGCCACCGCGTTGACGTCGTCCTGAGGGATGGCGTAGGCCACGACCAGCTTGTTCTGCTGCTGGTACTTCCGGAACGACGACTCGGTGAGGCGCTCCGAGGAGCCGGCGAGCTGCAGGTCGGAGTAGGTGATCTGGAACCGGCTCTGCCAGTCGCCGCTGAACCGGTTCGACGCCAGGTAGGTGCCCCAGAAGGTGTACGGGTAGAAGCAGGCTGTGACGTCCAGCCCCTCGCCGCGGGCCGTCTCGATCCTCTCGACCGCCTCGGGCATCACGTGGGTGGTCATCGACGGCAGGTGGTCGACGTGGAGGCTCACACCCGTCGTGCGGGCCACGGCCAGGACCTCGTCGAGCGCGTCGAGCGACGACTGGCCCGCAGGCTGGGGCGACGAGTAGCGGATATGGGTGAACAGTGGCATTCCGGCCTGCTGGGCGGCGGTGCCGAGCGCTTCGAACTCCGCGGTGCCGATCGACGGGGCGTACTCCGGGTCGATGGCGATCCCGATGAACCCCTCGTCGAGCTGGGCGTTGAAGTCGTCGGTGAGCCGCGAGATCTGCGACGCCGACGGGGAGGCTCCGATCCCGATGGAGTCCCGGTACCACTGGTCGGAGAAGGCGCCCCCGAAGTGCAGTGGCGGCGCATTCTCGCCCTCGTAGCCCGCCAGGAACTGGCTGGCGTCGACCGGCGTCTTGATGCCGTGCATCCCCAGGTTCGTGGTGACGCCGTCGCCGAGCTTGTACCAGACCCCGTAGGGGTTCGGCTCGTAGGAGAGCAGGTCGATGAAGCCGGGAGC
Organism: Acidimicrobiales bacterium; assembly: GCA_036520815.1. Taxonomy (GTDB): domain Bacteria; phylum Actinomycetota; class Acidimicrobiia; order Acidimicrobiales; family Acidimicrobilacustridaceae; genus CAMFLJ01. Next base: position 2,500 of record DATDIY010000038.1, on the reverse strand, counting down.
GACGACCTTGCCGGTGGCGTCGATGGTCGACTCTCCGGTGAGTGCGTCGGTGCTGATGAGCGCGATGCGCTCGCCGAGGATCCCCACGTTGGCGATCTGGTCGTACCCGGTGGCCGGGTCCATGACCCGACCACCTGCGATCACGGTGTCGAAGACGGTGTCCGACGGTGGCGGCGACTCCGAGCCCTCGAGCGTCGGCGGGTCGATGCGCTCGGGCTCCGTGACGGTGACGGATTCGGTCGCTGACCCACCCGAGCCCCCGGAGCACGCCTTGAGGGCGGTGCCGCCGACCGCCACCGTCGCCAACCCCAGCCCACCGAACACCAGGAACCGGCGACGGGCGATCTGCGCCCCGGTCGGGCGCCGAGGTCTCGGCGGCGGTGGCTGCTCGGGCACGGATCGAACCTACCGCTCCGCGTCGCCGGCTCCGTGGCGCCCCGGAGCCACATCTGTGGTGCCGCGGTCAGAACTCGGCGTCGTTGTAGCGGGTGATCGCCTCGGTGGTCTCGTCCCTGGCGGTGGCGATGGCGGTGGACGGATCCCCGTCCTGGAAGGCGACCGAGGCCAGGGCGTCGCGCATGCTCGCCCGGAACTCGTCGTAGGGCCCGATGAGCGCACCAGAGAAGTCAGGGTCGACCCCGGAGGCGAACTCCTCGTAGGCGATGCGGAGGAACCCGCCGGCGAGAGTGGTGTCCCAGAAGGCCCTGATGTCCGGGGACTCGGCGGCCGCCGTGAGGAACGGCAGGTAGGAGCCCTCAACGTGCCACTGGACCTGCTGGGGCTCCGCGTTCCACCACTTGATCAGGTCCCAGGTGCCGGCCTTCTCGGCATCGGTGCCAGCGGTCGTCATCCAGAACCCGTTCCCGCCGATCTGGGCCTTCCCGGCGGCGTCCACACCGAACACCGGCGCCGCGGCGATGTCGAGGCCGGACCGGTCGATCTCGTCGGGTCCGGGAGCCCCGGCCACCGCCCGGCCACCGAGGACTTCCTGGATGGTGGTGGAGGCGACCGACGTCTCGATCGTGATCGACGCCTTCTGGGCCGCCATGGCGAAGTAGTGGTCGAAGTTGCCCGGCGTCGCCTGGACCGGGAGCAGCAGGCCCTCGTCGGTCATCGAGTCGATCCAGTCGAACACCGTCCTGGTGGTATCGGTGTCGAAGGTCGCCTCTGTGGTCTCCCCATCGCCGTAGCCGTTGTCGTTGTCGACGATCGACTGCTTCGAACCGGTCAGCTGGGTCTCGACCAGCCATGAGTCCATCAACAACACGACGGGCGTGTCGGTCACCCCTGCGGCCTTGATGGACTCGGCCATCGCTCGCACGTCGTCGAGGGTCTGCGGCGGATCCGCCGGGTCGAGGCCGGCACGTCGCAGGTGGTTGGCGTTGTAGTAGGTGAGCAGGTCCGAGACGCTCACCGAGCCCGGCCACAGGGCGCCGTCGACGGAGTAGTGGTTCACGGCGGCCGGGACGAACCCGTCGGTCGAGAGCCCGTCGGCGTCGAAGCAGGACTGAGCCGGCAGCACCGTGCCCGAGTCGATCAGGAACTGGGTGGCGGTGTCCTCGGCCACGAGGAGATCGGGCAGCTGGCCGCTGGGGATGGCCTGCTCGTAGGCGTTCAGCAGCTCGTCGTAGCTGCTGCCCTGCAGCTCGGCGCGCACCCGCACCCTGTCCTGGGAGGCGTTGTACTGCCCGACCATCTTCTCGAGGGTCTCGGCCGCCTTGCCGTTCAACTGGTACCAGAGAACGACCTCGGTCGGTCCCGACGCCGAGTCGAGGGCGTCGACCGGGCAGGCCTGATCGGACGGTGGGCCCTCCCCAGTCTCGTCGCTGCCGGAGCCACCGCAGGCGCCCGTGACCACCAGAGCCAGGGTGAGGACAGCGAGTGCCGGCCATCGTCGGGTTCGGGCCATGGGGGCCTCCGTGGGTCGAGTTCGAGATCGTACGGGCGTCATCCCTTGACCGCACCGGCGGTGAGGCCCCGGACGAGGTGGCGTTGGAGCAGGACGAGCAGGGCCAGCACCGGCAGGGCGGCGAGCAGGGCGGCGGCGTAGGCCAGGTTGGCCTGGTCGGCGGTGGTGGCGGTGAGCGTCTTCAGCCCGATCTGCACCGTCTGCCACTCACCCTCGGTGACGACCGCCCTCGGCCAGGTGTACTGGTTCCACGCCGCCAGGAACGCGACCACCGCGAACGAGGCCACCACCGGGCGGGTGACGGGGAGCGCCACCCGCCGGAGGAAGGCGAGGTGGCCGAAGCCGTCGAGCTGGGAGGCGTCGAGCAGGTCGCGGGGAATGCCCCGGAAGCCCTGACACAGCAGGAACGTGCCGAAGGCGGTGGCGAGGAAGGGCACGGACAGGGCCTGGTACGAGTCGAGCCAGCCGAGGCGCTGCATCGTCTCGTAGTTGGCGACGAGGGTCACCTCGGCCGGGACCATCAGTGTGGCCAGGAAGACGACGAAGAGAAGCCGCTTCCCGGGAAAGCGGAGGAAGGCGAAGGCATAGGCC
>DATDIY010000037.1:0-18704 GCA_036520815.1 Acidimicrobiales bacterium | reverse complement strand
ACCTCGCCAGCGCGGGCCGGGTCGCCGATCTCGTCGAGCAGGTCGAGGGCCCGACTGGGTGCGCCTCCGTGGAGCGGACCGGAGAGCGCTCCGAGCGCCCCCACGAGACAGGCGCCGAGGTCAGCGCCGGTGGACGCGATCACCCGACCGGCGAAGGTCGAGGCATTGAAGCCGTGGTCGGCCGTGAGCACGAGGTACTGGTCGATCGCTCGTGCTTCGGCCGGGGCGGGCATCCGGCCCGACAACATGCGGAGGTAGTCGGCGGCGTGGCCGAGATCGGCGTCGGGCCGGAGAGGCTCGAGCCCGAGCGAGAGCCGGTGTGAGGCGGCGACGAGCGTGGGGAGCATGCCGACCAGGGTGAGGGCATCGTCGAGGCGCTCCGCCGGGCCGAGGTCGACCATGGGTCGCAGCCCGAGGGCGCCAGCGGTGAGCGAGAGGGCGGTGGCGAGCAGCGCCAGCGGAGGCGCACCGCTGGCGCCCAGAGTCGGCAGGGCGGCGAACACCGCCTCCGGCACCTGGCGACGGGCGGCGAGGGTCGCCGCGAACCCCGCCCGTTCGTCGGCGTCGGGGAGCTCGCCCACCAGCAGGAGATGGGCGACGTCCTCGAACGCCACGACCTCGGCCAGCTCCACGGCCGAGTACTGGCGGTAGTGGTAGAAGCCCTCGGCGCCACGGACGTCGCCGATGGTGGTGTCGGCCACGACCAGGCCCTTGAGGCCGGCGGGGACCTCCAGCGGGGAGGCGACGGCGCCGTGAGGCGCGTCGGCCGGCGTCTGGTGCAGGGCGGGAGGGGTGATGGTCATGACTCGACCATCCTCCCGCCGTGTCCCTAAATCAATCTTGAGTATGATCAACGTTGATGAGTCGCAACCTGCTGACCGCAGACCAGGTGGCGATCCGTCTCGGCGTGCAGCGAGCCACGGTCTACGCCTACGTCAGTCGGGGACTGCTCTCCCGAACGGTCGGCGACGACGGGCGGACGAGCTGGTTCGACCCCGACGAGGTCGACGCCCTCGCCCGACGGGGCCGACCCCGCACGCGCACCGAGCGCGCTGGCTCGGTCGACGTCGTGCTGGCCTCCGGGCTGACCCAGATCGTCGGGGGGCGCCTCCGGTACCGCGGCCACGACGTTGCGGACCTGGCCGGCTCGGTGTCGTTCGAGGCGACCGCCGAACTGCTGTGGACCGGCACTCTGCCCGAGTCGCCGGTGACCTGGCCCGCACCCCGCCGGGAGTTGGACGCCGCCGGCGCCGCCACCGACACCCTTCCTCCCTCGGCGCCCATCGCCGCCCGGCTGGCGACCGCGGTCGCCGCCGTGGCCGCCGCCGACGAGGCCCGGGGCGACCTCCGGCCCGAGACCGTCCGCCGCAAGGCCCGAGTGCTGCTCGGCGTGCTCGCCCGCACCCCGGCGCCGGTCGGCACCGCTGCCGATCCGACCGAATCGGCATCCGTCGCCGCCCACCTGTGGCCCCGCCTCTCACCCCAACGACCCACGACGGCGCGGGTGGGGGCGCTCGACGCCGCCCTGGTGCTGCTCGCCGATCACGAGCTGGCCACCTCGACGCTCGCCGCCCGCGTCGCCGCCTCCACCCGGGCCAACCCCTTCGCCTGCGTGCTGTCCGCCATCGGCGCCCTCAGCGGTCCGCTCCATGGCCGAGCCGCCATCGGCACCCACCGCGTGCTGGCCGAAGCCCTCGCCACCGGGAACGCGGCGGCCGCGGTGGACGGGGCACTCGAGACCCAGGAGCGCTTCCCCGGGCTCGGCCACGCGCTCTACGACGGTATCGATCCCCGAGCCGTCGTGCTGCTCGACCGCGTCGACCGCATCGCCAGCCCGCGCGTGGCGGCCACGATCGACGCCGTGCGCCGCATCGCCGTCGACGCCACCGGCGAGCAACCCAACGTCGACTTCGCCCTCGGTGCCCTGGCTCTGTCCGGGGCCATGCCGTTCGGCACCACCGAGGGGGTCTTCGCCGTGGGCCGCACGGCGGGATGGATCGCCCACGTGCTCGAGGAGTACGACGAGCGGCCCCTGCGGTTCCGCCCGCGCGCCATCTACACCGGCACGAGCACACCCGCGACCAGCTGACGCCTCCCTACCGCCAAAGGTGGCTCACCACATCCCGCCCGCCGCACCACGTGAGCCACCTTTCGGGTGGCCCGTCGAAGGTGGCTCACCACATCCCGCCCGCCGCACCACGTGAGCCACCTTCGGGTGGCAGTGGTCGTTCGTTCGGCCGTGCGCTCGATCAGTTCGTCAGGAGTCGAGATGGGCGAGCGGTCGGCGGCCGGGGAAGCCGTGCTCGATCTCGTGGTACCAGGCGAGCTCGCGATCGCCCTCCAACCAGCACACGAGCACGACCCGATCGTCGTGAGCGACGGGGAAGTCGACGAGCAGCGGCGCCCACCCCTTCACCTCCACTCCGAGGGCCACGATGCGCTCGAGCAGGTCAGCCAGGCGGGCCTCGAGACCCTTCGCGTCCGCGAGGGAGCCGGGACCGGAGGCCACTCGCTGCTCGGTGAGCTCCGCCCGCACCTCGACGAGCTCGTCGGCCAGCTCGAGCAGGTCCGGGAGGGTGTCGCGGGCTTCGTCGAGCGTGAAGGTCCGCACCGGTCAGCCGAAGGCGACGAGCAGCGGCACGAGCATCTCGTCCGCCGTGAGCGAACCGTGGCGGGCGATCAGCTTGAACATGCCGGTGTCGGCCGGGTCGTCGAAGCTCACCGGCTCGCGAGCGACGAGGGCGACGTCGCCGAGCATGCGCCGCGCCGGCTCGATCACGGTCGGCCCGAGCCAGTTCTCGTCGAGCACCTCGTCGATCGAGGTCACCCAGGCGGTGTCGCCGTGGCAGGCCTCGGCCGCCTCCAACAGGTGCCGGGCGTGACCAGGCTGGGCGTGCAGCCACCGGAAGCGCCCCTCCCCCGACTGCTGCACCACGTGGGCCAGCACCTCGGGGGCGGGGGTGATGATCCGGTCGCCGACGTCGACCTGGCCGTGGTCGGAGATGACCACGAGCGCCGCTCCCGGTGGGAGGGCATCGCGGATGTCGCCGACGATGCGGTCAGCGGCCAGCAGCTCGGCGTCGTAGTGGTCGCCGAGGCCGTACTCGTGGGCGACCTTGTCGATGCCCTCGTAGTAGGCGTACACGAACGGCTCGCCGCGGCGGAGCAGGTGCACGACCTCGGTGACGAGCGTGGAGGCCATCCGCCAACCCGTGAGCCGAGCCCGGTCGAGGTGAGCCTGGGTGAACCCGGTCTCACGGAACTCGGCGCGAGTGACCACCGGGGGCCGGTGCCCGGCGAAGGGCTCGTTGACCTGGACCTTGTCGGGCGGGATGGTGGCCCGTGCGTCGCGCCCAGCGGCCTGCCACCGCAGCACGTTGAGCACCTCGCCGTCGACCGCCATGCGGTAGCCGATGACGCCGTGGGCGCCGGGCGGCAGGCCAGTGGTGATCGACGTGAGCGCCGCCGCGGTGGTCGACGGCGCGACCGTGGTGATCGGTCCCCCCTCGAGCGAACCCAGCGCGGAGCTGAACTGCGGACGGGCCTGGAGCTGGTTCCAGCCCAGTCCGTCGAGCACCAGGACCACGACCTGGTCGGCCTCCTCGAGCGCCGCCGGGCACCACGTCGGCCAGCTCGGACCCGGCTCGAGGAGCGTGGGGACCACGTTGCAGACGCAGGCTCCGTCGTACTCGGGCAACACCGGTCGCTCGTCGGCCACGCCACACCTCCAGTGCCACTCACGGTAGCGGCCGCCGGGCACCCAGCCGTCACTCTGCTGCCACACGCGACGGCGGTCGCGCCGGGAACGGGTCGTGCGCCCCTACGATGCGGGCGTGAAGGTCTCGACCCGAGGCGACTACGCCAGCCGAGCGCTGCTGTCGTTGGCGCTGCACCTCGACGAGGGCGGACCCACGTCGGTGCGCGACATCGCCGAGCGCACCGGGCTGCCCCAGCCCTACCTGGAGCAGATCCTGCTCGCCCTCAAGGGGGCGGGGCTCGTGCGCTCCAAGCGAGGTGTCGGCGGCGGCTACGTGCTCGCCCGGGCGCCGGAGGACATCAGCCTCTCCGACATCGTCAGCGCCGTCGACGGGCCGATCGTGGCCGGTGATTTCGGCCAGCCCCACACCAACGGGGCGTGCGACCACGAAGGCCAGTGCGTGCTGCTGTCGGTGTGGGCCGACGTCGGCGAGCACATGCGGCGCTACCTCGAGGCAGCCACCCTGGCCGACATCGTCACCATGGCTCGCGGCGAGGCCCCCTGGCCGGGCGAGGATGGCGCTGCGCCCGTGGTCACGCCCCGCTGGGCCGGCTCGAGCTGAGAGACGCCACCACGGCGGCCAGGTCGTCGGGCAGGGCTGATTCGAACCGCAGCTGCGTGTCGGGGCGAGTGGGGTGCTCCAGCTCCAGCATCGCCGAGTGCAGCACCATCCTCGGTGTCGACACGGCCGGACGGACGCCCCGGTAGCGGTCGTCTCCGACGACGGGGTGGCCGATGGCGGCCATGTGCACGCGGATCTGGTGGGTGCGGCCGGTCTCCAGTTGACACTCCACCAGGGCACACGGCGCCGGGTCGTCGAACGCCTCGATCACCACGTAGCGGGTGCGGGCCTCTTTTCCCTGGGCGCTCACGACCATCCGCGTCGGCTCACGGACCGAGCGGCCGATGGGTGCATCCACCATGCCGCTGGGCGACTCGGGCACGCCCCACACCAGGGTGAGGTAGCGACGGTCGACCTCGTGGCGGGCGAGCCGGGCCACGAGCTGCTCGTAGGCCTCCTGGGTGCGGGCGACCATCATCAGCCCCGACGTGTCCTTGTCGAGGCGGTGCACGATGCCGGGGCGGGCCGGATCGCCGACGACGGCGAGCTCCGGGTAGCGAGCCAGCAGGCCGTGGACCATGGTGCCCGTGGTGTTGCCGGCGCCGGGATGGACCACCAGGCCCGCCGGCTTGTCGATCACCAGCAGCGCCTTGTCGGCATGGACGACGGGCACCTCGACCGACGGATCGGGTTGGATCGCCTCGGGTTCCGCGTCGAGATCGACGTCGAGCTCGATCACGTCACCCTCCGCCACGCGGGTGGAACGGGTGGTGGCGACCGAGCCGTTGCGGAGGATCAGACCGGCCTCGAGCCAGTGGGTCACCTGCGAGCGGCTCGCCCCGCTGATCATGGCGACGACGCGATCGATGCGTTCGCCGTCGAGGGCAGCCGGGACCGACTCGACCATGCCCACCTCAGGCCTCGCCGTCGGAATCGTCGGGGACCGGCAGGAGGCTGGCCACCACGAGCAGGACGGCTCCCACCACCACGCCGACGTCGGCCACGTTGAAGATCGGCCACCACTGCACGTCGACGAAGTCGACGACCGCCCCGCCGAGGAACCCGCCCCGCCCGTCGCGGAAGGCCCGGTCGATCACGTTGCCGAGGGCGCCTCCCACGATCATGGCGAGCGCGAGGGCGGTGAGGCGGCTCGTGGCCTGCAGCCCCTGCCAGACCAGCACCACCACGATCACCACCGCCACCACGGCGATCCACCGGCCCTGACCACCGCCCAGGCTGAACGAGGCACCGGAGTTGTAGGCGAGGTTGAACCGGAGGCTGCCGACGATGTCGATCTCCCCGTCGGGCAGTCGGGCGACCGCCCAGGCCTTGCTCGCCTGGTCGACGACGATCCAGCCGATCGCCACGACGAGGAAGAGCAGGCGGTGGGTGACCCGTCGACGCGAGACCGATGGCGCCGAGGGCTCCGGGGAGGGTGCGTCCACCATCGGGGGCGGGGAGGCGCTCAGCGCCGCCCGAACCCGCCGACCTTGTACTCGACGCGCTCCCGTGCCCACGGGATCGCCTTGAGCCGCTCCTTCGGGATCGGCGTGCCCGAGACCTCGCAGATCCCGTAGGTGCCGGCGGCGAACTTCAGCAGAGCCCGGTCGATCTCCTCGACCTGGCTGCGGAACTGCGCCGACAGGGCGAGGTCGCGCTCACGCTCGACCGCGAGGGTGTCGCCCTCGCCCGACTCCTCGTCGAACTGCACGTCACCGGGATCACGTCCCTCGGCGAGAGAGATGGCCTCCGCGGTCAGCGTGTCGGCATCTCGCGCGAGGCGAACACGCTCGTCGTGGAGGAGCTGCTTCTGGGCGCCGAGGAACTTGGCGTCGAACGGGCTGGCGACCTTCTTGGCCGCAACCTTCTTGGCGGGCGCCTTGGCCGCGGTGGTCGCCTTCTTGGCCGGAGCCGCCTTCTTCACCGACGCCGCCGGCGTCTTGACCGCAGCCGCCTTCTTGACCGGAGCAGCCTTCCTGACCGGGGCGGCCTTCTTCGCCGGGGCGGCCTTCTTCGCCGGAGCCTTCACGGCGGGCTTGGCCGGAACCGCCTTCTTGGCGGGCGCCTTCTTCGCCGGGGCCGCCGCCTTCTTGGCCACAGCCTTCTTGGCGGTCGCCTTCTTCGCTGCCGAGGTCTTCGCCGACGTGGGGTTCACAGATGCCTTCTTCGCGAGAGTGGCGGGGCGTGTCGGGCTGGCTGACGTGCTCGAGGTGGTCGCTCTGGGCATCGTCCCTCCCTGTCCCCGCACAAAGAACGCCGGAGGATACGGCAGACCCATCCGAGCGTCAACCTTTTGCAGTACGGCGCGCCCACGACCACCGCGTACGCTTCTCCCCCATGCCATTCGGCCCCGTCGACCCCGATCTCGACCTCCCCGCGCTCGAGCAGCGCATGCTCGACCGCTGGCGCGACGACGACGTCGTCGCCGCGGCGCGCAAGCTTCGGGAGGGCGCGGAGCCCTGGATCTTCTACGAGGGTCCGCCCACCGCCAACGGACGGCCCGGCCTGCACCACGTGTGGGCCCGGGTCTTCAAGGACATCTTCCCCCGCTTCCAGACCATGCGCGGCCGCCAGGTGCCCCGCAAGGGCGGCTGGGACTGCCACGGCCTGCCCGTCGAGCTCGAGGTGGAGAAGGAGCTCGGGCTCTCCACCAAGCACGAGATCGAGGCCTTCGGCATCGCCGAGTTCAACCGCCGCTGCCGCGAGTCGGTCCACCGCTACGTCGCCGACTGGGAAGCGCTCACCGACCGGGCCGGGGTGTGGATCGACACCGCCGACGCCTACTGGACCCTCGACAACACCTTCGTCGAGTCGGTGTGGTGGCTGGTGCGCCAGCTCTGGGACAAGGGCCTGCTCTACGAGGGCCACAAGGTCTCCCCGTACTGCGGCCGCTGCGGCACCGCCCTGTCGAGCCACGAGCTGGGCCAGCCCGACGTGTACCGCGACGTGGTCGACCCCTCGGTCTACGTCCGCTTCCCTGTCGACGGACGCGACGCCGACCTACTGGTCTGGACCACCACCCCCTGGACGCTCATCTCCAACGTCGCCGCCGCCGTCGGGCCCGACATCGAGTACGTGCAGGTGCGCGACAGCGAGGGTGGACGCGACCTGGTGATGGCGGCGGCCCGCGCCCCCGAGGACGCCGAGGTCGTCGAGCGCTTCCAGGGTCGCGACCTCGTCGGCTGGCGCTACCAGCGGCCCCTCACCTACCTCGCCCCCCCGCCCGGCGCCGACGGATGGCGGGTCGTGGCCGCCGACTTCGTCACCACCGACGACGGTTCGGGCATCGTGCACCTCGCCCCCGCCTTCGGCGAGGACGACGCCGCGGTGGGCCGCACCGAGAAGCTGCCCGTCCTCAACCCGGTCAATGCGGAGGCCGCCTTCGACGAGACCGTCCCGCCCTACGCCGGCCGCTTCGTCAAGGACGCCGACCGCGACATCATCGCTGACCTCGCCGACCGTGGCCTGCTCGTGCGCGAACAGGCCTACGAGCACAGCTACCCGCACTGCTGGCGGTGCAGCACGCCGCTCATCTACTGGGCCAAGACGTCGTGGTTCGTGCGCACGTCAGAGCAGCGCGACGTCCTGCTGCGAGAGAACGGGCAGATCGCCTGGCACCCCGAGTTCATCAAGCACGGCCGCTTCGGCAAGTGGCTCGAGGGCAACATCGACTGGGCGCTCTCGCGCGACCGCTACTGGGGCACGCCGCTGCCGATCTGGCGTTGCGACGAGGCCGGCCACGAGCACTGCGTCGGATCGGTGGCCGAGCTCGGTGAGCTCGCCGGCCGCGACCTCACCGAGCTCGACCTGCACCGCCCCTACGTCGACGACGTCACGTTCGCCTGCACCGCCGACGGCTGCAGTGCCGCCATGACCCGCGTCGCCCCGGTGCTCGACGCCTGGTTCGACTCGGGCTCGATGCCGTCGGCCCAACACCACTTCCCGTTCGCCGAGGGCGCGGGCGCCACTCCCGCGGCGTTCCCCGCCGACTTCATCTGCGAGGCCATCGACCAGACCCGCGGCTGGTTCTACTCGCTGCTCGCCGTCAACTCGCTCGTGTTCGACTCCACCCCGTACCGCAACGTGGTGTGCCTGGCGCTCATCGTCGACGAGAACGGCCAGAAGATGTCGAAGTCGAGGGGGAACGTGATCGCCCCGTTCGACATCTTCGACTCTCTTGGTGCCGACGCCCTGCGCTGGTACTTCTTCTCCTCCGGTCAGCCGTGGACCCCTCGGAGGGTCTACCCCGACGGGATCCGCGAGGCGACCCGCCAGACGCTGCTCACCCTCTGGAACGTCCACTCCTTCTTCGCCACCTACGCCGACCTCGACGGGTGGGAGCCGAGCGACGCGCCCCTCGCACCCGGCACGCCGGAACCCGGCCCCGTCCACGTGCTCGACCGGTGGGTGCTGTCCGAGCTCGACGACACCATCGCCGAGGTGACCGACGCCCTCGAGGGCTTCGACGCCCTCCGGGGTGCCACCCGTCTGGGCCGCTTCGTCGACGACCTGTCGAACTGGTACGTACGGCGCAGCCGCCCCCGCTTCTGGAAGAACAGCGACGACAACGCCCACGCCACCCTCCACGAGTGCCTGGTCACGGTGGCACAGCTGCTCGCTCCGTTCTGCCCATTCCTCGCCGACGAGATCCACACCACCCTCACCGGAGACCGATCGGTGCACCTCACCGACTGGCCCGAACCGCGTGGCCGTCGCGACGCCGCCCTCGCGCAGCAGATGGAGGCGGCCCGCCGCCTCGTCGGGCTGGGTCGTGCCGCCCGCACCGACGCCAAGGCCAGGGTGCGCCAGCCCCTCGCCCGGGCGCTGCTGCTGCACCCCGGCACCGACCTCGACGAGGCCGTCGATGCCGAGATCCGCGCCGAGCTGAACGTCAAGGTCCTCGAACGGCTCGACACCCTGTCCGGTCTCATGCGGTGGAACGTGGTGCCCAACTTCCGGTCCCTCGGGCCGCGGCTCGGTCCCCGGGTGAACGAGGTGAAGGCGGCGCTCGCTGCCGCCGACGGCTCCGAGCTGCAGGCGGTCCTCGAGCGGGACGGCTTCATCGAGGTGGCGGGCGAACGCCTCACCTCCGACGACGTCGAGGTACGAGCCGAACGCCACGAGGCCCTGGCGCTGGCCGAGGATGACGGGTGGGCCGTGGCGCTCGACCTGGAGCTCGACGACGTCCTGCGGGCCGAGGGCACCGCCCGGGAGCTCGTGCGGGCGCTCAACGACGCCCGCAAGGCCGAGGGCCTGGCCATCGCCGACCGCGTGCGCGTCACCCTCGAGGTCGACGATGCCGTCCGGGCCGTCGTCGAGGCCCACCGGGCCTACATCGCCACCGAGGTGCTGGCCACCGAGATCACCCTCGGCACCGGCGACCGCACCGTCGACGTGGACGGCACCTCGATCGGGGTGCGCCTCGAGAAGGTGGGCTGAGCGGTGACGACCGGGACCTCCCGGTCGTCGCTCAGCGACTCAACGACTCAGCGGCCGTAGCGCTTCTCGTCGTCGAAGTCGGCCTCGAAGAAGGCGCGCATGGCCTCGTCCGCCTCGTCGGTCTGCCCGCCGAGGAAGCGCTCTTCGGCGGCGGCGGTCTCCTCGGTGTCGAACACCATGACCGGAGTGCTGGTGGCTCCGAGATCGGCGAGCGTCGCCGGATCGTCGACCGACATCCGCAGCTCGTCGTCGTCGGCGGCGTCGTCGCCGTCGCTCCTCGGGCCGTCCGCGGAGGTGCCGGCAACAGGCACGGATGGGGGCGCGGCCGCGAAGGCCGAGGCGGGCGTGGGGGCCTCGACACGCGCCGGCAGGGGCGGTGAGGTCATGCGCAGCGACTTCGGGTCGTCGAGGACCGCCTGCATGCGGGTGAGGGCGCCGGCCAGAGTGGAGCGCTGGTCCTCGACGTAGCGGGTCAGCAGCGCGATGTCCGCGGAGAGCTGATCGCGGCTCGACTCGAGGGCGGTGACCTCCTCGGTGAGCGCGGCGCGCTGGCGCGCCGACTGCTCGTCGGCGTCCTTGCGAGCCGTCACCAGAATCCGCGAGGCCTCCTGCTCGGCCTCGTTCACGACGTGCGACGCAGTGGCGCGGGCCTCGGCGACGGCAGCGTCGGCGGTGCGCTGGGCGAGCACCAGGACCTTCGAGACCTCCGCCGCCTCCTCCTCCGGGCCACGCGCCGCGGGGGCCTCCTGAGGCGCCTTGCGGGCCTCGGCCAGGTCCGACTCGAGCTTGTCGACGCGCGCCTGCAGCAGCGTCTGGGCCCGCGTGGCGTCGTTGGCCCTGCTCTCGGCCGACTCGGCGTTGGCGGTTGCCTGGCGCAGCTTGTCCTGCAGCTGGGCGACAGCGGCGCTCACCCGCTCGAGGAAGTTGTCGACCTCATCGGGCTCGTAGCCCTTCCGGGCGACCGTGAACCGGACGTCGGTCAGGAGGTGCGGTGTTCCGGACGTGGACTCCATCGCCGCGATGGTACCGGGACAGCAGGCCCCCCCGGGGCATATCTCCGCGGGTTCTACCTCGGCAGCAACCCCATGACGATCAGGATCCCGAAGAACACGATCATGAACGACAGATCGAGCCCGACCGCGCCGAGGCGAACGGGCGGTAGCAGCGACCGGACCGGGCCGAGCACCGGCTCGGTGATGGTGAACAGCGCCCGCCGGACGGTGTCGAGCGCGCCGCCGCTCGACGGGAACCAGCTGAGGACCGCGCGCGCCAACAGGCACAGCAGGAACAGCTGGAGAACGATATAGATCAGGCCCCACATGACTGGCGGCTAGCTCTCGACGTAGGAGCGCTCGGCCAGGCGACGCAGCTCTTCGGGAGCGACCTCGACGCCCGACGGCGTCAGCAGGTACAGGTGGTTGGCGACCTTGTCCATCTTTCCGGCGAGGCCGTAGCAGAGGCCGCTCGAGAAGTCGATGAGTCGCCGGGACAGCTCGCGGTCGACGTCGATGAGGTCCATGGCGACCGGCTGATCGGCCTTGAACTTGTCCGCGATCTCCTGGGCGTCCTTGAACGAGGTGGGCACGACCACGTGGGCCTGCTTCTGCGGCGTGCGGGGCACGGCCCGCACCCGGGGCTTGGGCGCCTCGTCGCCGGGCACCGGGAGCGTGCGCACCGCGGGCGGCTCGTTCGGCTCAGGCGGCGGGGTGGAGAACGCGGGGGGCTGGCCGGTGACAGGAGCCGTCCGGGGGCGGTTGGGCGCCGGTCGGGGAGGCGCGGGACGTGTCGCCGACTGGCGCGCCGCGGGCCCCCCGGCCGGTGCCTGCTCACGCGGCGCCGGGCGCTCCTCGGGCGTCGACTCGTAGTCGTCGTACTCGTCGTCCGGGCCGAGCCCCAGGTACAGCATGGCTTTGCGCCACATCGTCGCCATCGAATCCTCCGTGCCCGGCCGCGTACTGACCAGGGCGTTCTACGGTCGCATCAAGGGTAGTGGCTGGCCGGAGGGTGGGTGCCGCATCGAGCGCGCTGCGCGCGCATCACCCTCGATCGTCGACGCGGGGTGGTCGGGGTCCGAACAGATCCCGGCCGACGCGCACGACGGTGGCGCCCTCCTCGACCGCCACCTCCAGGTCCGCGCTCATGCCGATCGAACGCTCGGGGAGGGCGAGCTCCTCGGCCAACGCCACCAACCGGCGAAACCCCGGTCGAGCCGCCTCGGGCGGACCGGCCGGGGCGACGCCCATGAGACCCTCCACGGCCAGGCCGGCGTCGCGTCCGCGTGCCACCAGGGCGGCGACGTCGTCGAGGGAGGCTCCGCCCTTCTGGGGCTCGCCCGAGAGGTTGGCCTGCACGAACACCCGGGTGCCGGGAGCGCGTCGAGCGAGCTCGTCGACCAGCTCGGGACGATCGACGCTCTCCCAGACCGCGACGAGCCGAGCGAGGTGGCGCACCTTGTTGCGCTGCAGCCGCCCGAGGAAGTGCCAGCGCGCAACGGCGGTGCCGGGCGCAGGCTGGTCGAGACCGGACGGCACCGACTCGGCCAGGGCCTCGGCCTTGGCCAACAGCTCCTGGGCGTAGTTCTCGCCGATGGCGTCGAGCCCGAGGGCCAGCGCGGCGCGCACGGCGTCGGCGCCGAACCCCTTGGTCACCGCCACGACGGCCACCGGGCGACCCCCACCGGCCCGATCGATGCGGTCACGCACCGATGCCAGGCGCTCGGCCACCGCCGCCGGATCGACGCTCACTCGTCGCCTCCGGTCGATGGTCGCTGCCACACCACGACCGCCTGCCGGGCGTCGTCGCGACGGGCCCGGAAGGACCAGAGCTCGTCGGCGGCGCAGGCGGTGCACCGCCGGCTCCGGCCGACGACGTCGACGTCGGCCGCCGCGAGGGCGTGGTCGAGGGCGGCAGGCAGGTCGAGCGCGGGTGTCCCCCAACGGGTGGAGCCGGCGATGTCGGCCCCGAGCGCGGCGCCGAGCTCCGCCAGCTGGTCGGGAGCGAACTCGTAGCACGCCGGGCCGATGCACGGCCCCAAAACGGCCTCGATCCGAGACGCACCCTGGCCGCGCATCGTCGCCGCCACGGCGCCGATCACCCCCGCCCGGAGACCCCGCCAACCGGCGTGGGCGACGCCGATCACCCCCTCCGGCGAGGAGAAGGCGACGATCCCGCAGTCGGCACCGTGCACCGCCAGGGCAACATCTCTGCGGGTGGTGACCAACGCGTCCGCGGCGGTCCCGACCAGCTCGGCAACGTCGTCATCTGAGTCGACGACCACGACGTCGGCGCCGTGGACCTGACGCAACCACACCCACGGGAGATCGACCACGCCGCGGCGACGGGCCGCGAGGGTCGACGGATCGCCGTCGACGCGCAGATCGCCGTCGGCCCGGTCGGTGGCGCGCACCTGCACCGATCCCCCGCCGGGCAGCGGTCGGTGCCAGGCCTCCACGGCCGACGAGTGCGCGCTCGTCGGCGCTACTGGAGGAACGACGGGACGTCGAAGTCGTCGTCCCCGCCGAGATCGTCGTCGTCGTCGGAGGACGTGGCGAACACGTCACGCAGGGGCTCGTCGGGTCGACCTCGACCCCCGCCCTTCTTCTCCGTGTCCCAGCGGTCGAAGCCGGCGGCGATGACGGTCACTCGCACTTCGTCGCCCATCTCGTCGTCGATGACGGTGCCGAAGATGATGTTGGCGTCGGGATGGGCCACACCGTGGATGACCTCGGCGGCCTCGTTGACCTCGAACAGGCCGAGGTCGGAGCCACCGGCGATGGTGAGAAGGATGCCCCGGGCACCCTCGATGGACGCCTCGAGCAGCGGCGAGGAGATCGCCGATCGGGCGGCACTCAGGGCCCGCCCGTCGCCCGAGCCGTACCCGATGCCCATGAGGGCGGAGCCGGCGTCGCTCATGACCATCTTCACGTCGGCGAAGTCGGTGTTGATGAGCCCCGGGGTGGTGATGAGATCGGTGATGCCCTGCACGCCCTGCAGGAGCACCTCGTCGGCCATCTTGAAGGCGTTGAGCACCGAGGTCTTGTCGTTGGAGACGGTGAGCAGGCGATCGTTCGGGATGACGATCAGCGTGTCGACCTTCTCCTTGAGGGTCTTGATGCCGGAGTCGGCCTGCACGGCACGCCGCTTGCCCTCGAAGCCGAACGGCCGGGTGACCACGCCGATGGTGAGCGCACCCACGCTCTTGGCGATCTCGGCGATCACCGGTGCCGCACCCGTGCCGGTGCCACCGCCCTTGCCGGCGGTGATGAACACCATGTCGGCGCCCTTGAGCGTCTCTTCGATCTCGTCGGTGTGCGCGTCGGCGGCGGCCTTGCCGACCTCCGGGTCGCTGCCGGCACCGAGACCACGGGTCAGCTCGCGTCCGATGTCGAGCTTCACGTCGGCATCGCTCATGAGCAGCGCCTGGGCATCGGTGTTCACGGCGATGAACTCCACGCCCTTGAGCCCGGCGTCGATCATGCGGTTCACGGCGTTCACTCCACCGCCGCCGACACCGACGACCTTGATCACCGCGAGGTAGTTCTGCGGGTTGGGGGCCATGGGGTGCTCCTTAGCGGTGGAGGGATCGTGCCGGCGGTGGGCCGTCGCCGGCTCGGCATGTTCGACGTCAGGTCGATGGTGAGAGCTCCGGACGAGGATACTCCAGCCCTCGCGCTCAACAGGGGTTCCTGCGGATGCGCGCGGAGCTGGAGTCGGTGACGTCGATCATGCACAGGTTGCGCTGGTCGACCTGGCCGAGCACCGTCGCCAGGGTCGCCACCTTGGCCTCGAGCTCGACGGGTGCACCCATCCGGACGGTTCGTCCACCGGACAGGCGCAGCTGCAGGGTGCCGTCGGCGGACACGATGGCCGACAGCTGGGACCGAACGCCGGGAGTGAGCTCGGCCAGCGCCAGGAGCGGCCCGTCGGCCTCACCGACCTGGGCGCCGGGCTCGCCGGGAGTGACCCCCTCCAGCGAGACCAGCCCGGTCGTGTCACCGTCGGCCGGCCCGAGCAGGCGACCGCTGGCGTCGACGAGGTGACGTCCGCCGAGCGGATCGGCGACGGTCGCGACCGGGGTGCGCTCGCTCACCGAGATGGTGACGACCCCGCCCAGCCGACGCTCCACCTCCACGCCGTCGATCCACGGGAGGGCGGCCACGCGAGCGGCGACGGTGTCGGGGTCGACATCGAGGATCTGGTCGCCGGGCCGGACTCCGGAGGCCTCCACCACCTCGTCGGCGGACTCGTGCACGGCACCGGTGACCCGCAGCTCGTCGACGTCGAACAGCGCCGTGCGCGTGATCAACCAGGCCCCGGCGAGCACGGTGACGACCACGAGCACAGCGAGGAACCACCGGCGGCGCCGATGACGACGAGCGAGCTCGACCGCCCGGCGCCGTTCCGCGATCCGAGGGTCCTCGTCGACCAGCTCCGGCGACTCGTCCAGGACGATGGTGGTCAACCCTCGACCCCCGATCGAGGGTCCCGGGGGGCGATGCCTTCCAGGCCCGTGAGCAGCCGGGCACCGGCGGCGGCGGCCTGGTCGGGAGCGAAGCCGAGGAGGTGCGTCTCGGCGTGGAGGTCGATCCCGGCCCGGGCCCGGACCAGGGCGCGCAGCTCGGCCATCAGGGCAGCCACGTCGTCAGCCGAACCACCCTCGTCGGCCTGGATGAAGTTGGCGTGCTTGGCCGAGACCTCGGCGGTCCCGACCCTTCGGCCCTTGGCCCCGGCCTCGTCGAGCAGTCGTCCGGCGGAGTCGCCCGGGGGGTTGGTGAACACGGACCCGGCGTTGGTGCCGCCGGGCTGGTGCTCGCGCCGCCAGCGCACGATCTCGCCCAGCTCGGCCTCGGAGGTGGCGCGGTCGCCCCTCGCCAGGACAAGCTCCGCGGCGGCCACCACCTGGTGCGGACCCAGGCACGACCGGCGGTAGCCGAGGTCGAGGTCGCTGACGGTCACCCACCCATCCTCACCGGTGCGCAGGTCGACCACGCGGACCCTGCGCAGCGTCGCGGCCATGTCGGAACCGTGGCCGCCGGCGTTCATGCGGACGGCTCCGCCGACCGACCCGGGCACGCCCACCGCCCACTCGAACCCGGCGAGCCCGACGGCGGCACTGCGCCGGGCGACCACCGGCAACGAGGCCGCGCCACCAGCGGTGAGCAGCGTCCCTTCGACCTCGATCGCGCCCAGCTCCTCCCCCAGCACCACAGCGATCCCGTCGAAGCCGGCGTCGGCGACGAGCAGGTTCGATCCGCGGCCCACCACGACCACGGGCACCGACTCGTCCGTCGTCGCCGTCACGCCAGCCAGCGCCACCAGCTCGGTGACCGATCCGACCTCGACCAGCAGCGACGCCGTACCGCCGACCCGGTAGGTCGTGCGGGCCCCGAGGGGCGCGTCACGGTGGACCGCGGCACCGAGCTCGGCCTCGAGCGCGGCAACCAGGTGGTCGGGCACGCTCACCGGGCCGGGCCCCGAGCTCGCAGCCGGGCGAGGACCAGGTCGGGCACTGCGGTGAGGTCGCCCGCCCCGAGGGTGAGGCAGAGGTCGCCGGGCCTCAGCCGGGTGCTGAGGTAGGCGACCACGTCGTCGAGGGTCGGTAGGTAGGCGACCGACTGACGGCCGTGGGCATCGAGCACGGCGTCGACCAGGAGCTTGCCGCTCACCCCCGGGCGAGGGTGCTCCCCGGCGGAGTAGACGTCGGTGAGCACCAGCAGGTCCGAGCCCACGAAGGCGTCGGCGAAGTCACGCCACAGGGCCTCGGTGCGGCTGTAGCGGTGCGGTTGGAAGACGGTGACGACCCGCCGCCAGCCGCCGTCGCGAGCTGCGGCCACCGCCGCCGTCACCTCGGTGGGTAGGTGGGCGTAGTCGTCCACGAAGGTGACGCCGTCGATCTCGCCGCGGTGCTGGAAACGACGGTCGACCCCGGCGAAGCGGCCGACGGCGGACGCGGCGGCGTCGAAGCTCACCCCCAGCTCGAGACCGACGGCGATGGCGGCACAGGCGTTGCGGGCGTTGTGCAACCCGGGCAGGGGCACGTGGACCGGTCCGAGGCGTTCACCGTGGCGCCAGAGGTCGAAGGCCACGCCATCGCGCCCGGCGCGGACCTCGACCATGTGGAGGTCGGCGCCGTCGGAGGTGCCGTAGGTGATCGCCCCGGCCTCGCGTCCGAGGCGCAGCGCCACCTCGTCGTCGGCACACACCACCCGGGGCCCGTCGGTGGCGGCCAGGAAGGCAGCGAAGGCGGCGTGGAGGTTCTCGACCGAGCCGTGGTACTCGAGGTGGTCGGGCTCGACGTTGGTGACCACGGCAGCAGCGTGAGGCAAGGCGAAACCCGACCCGTCGCTCTCGTCGGCCTCGACCACGAACCAGTCGCCTCCGGTCCACGCCGCGCCCTGGCCCAGGTCGACCACCCGCCCACCGATCACGTAGGAGGGGTCGAGCCCTCCCTCGAGCAGGACGAGGGCGAGCAGGGCCGACGTGGTGGTCTTCCCGTGGGTGCCGGCGACGGCGATCGTGCGGCGCTCGGCGGCGATGGCGGCCAGCAGGCTCGTTCGGCGTACGACGAGGACACCACGCCTGCGAGCCTCGACCACCTCCGGGTTGTCGTCGGGCACTGCCGTGGAGATGGCGACGAGGTCGACATCGGGCGGGAGGTGGGCGGCATCGTGGCCGACCGTGACGGCGACGCCGAGCGCCCGGAGCCGATCGAGGGCCTCGGACTCGCGCAGGTCGGTACCCGAGACACGGTGGCCCATGGCCGACAGCACGGTGGCGATGGCCGACATCCCGGTGCCGCCGATGGCCACGACGTGCACGACGCGGGGCCGGCCCAGCTCGGGGAGCTCGCCGGGGTCGGTGGCACCGACGGGAGGTGGGTGAGGGTCAGGCATCTCGAGCGTTGCGTTCCACCAGATCAGCCACCCGGTCGGCGGCGTCGGGGCGGGCGAGGGCATGAGCGGCGGCGGCCATGGTCGCCAGCCGCTCGGGGTGCTCGAGCAGCGGCGCCAGCTCGGCGACGAGCCGATCGCCGTCGAGCTCGGCGTCGGGTACCAGGATGGCCGCGCCGGCCCGCACGAGCGCGGCGGCGTTGGCGGTCTGGTGGTCGCGGGGCGCGATCGGGAGCGGCACCAGCACCGCCCCGAGCCCTACCTCGGCCAGTTCGGCCACCGTCGTGCCGCCGGCACGACCGACGAGCAGGTCAGCGGCGCACAGCACGCGCTCCATGTGATCCTCGTAGCGCACCATCTGGTAGAGCAGGCCCCCGGGCGGCAGCTCCGGCGGATCGGCCACCATGGCGTCGTAGTCGCGGGACCCGATGACGTGACGCACGGCGAGGTCGGCACGGCTCCCCCAGCTCGTCACGGCCTGCCGCACGGCCTGGTTCACCCGGCGAGCCCCGAGCGAGCCCGTGACCACGGCGACGAGCGTGCGGTCGGCAGGCACGCCGATCTCGGCCCGGGCGGCGATCCGCCCGGCCGGGCGGTCGATGGCCAGCACCTCGGCCCGCACCGGGTTGCCGGTGACCTCCTTGCGCGGGAGGTCGGTCTCCGGGAACGGCACCGCCGCCGCCTTGGCGAAGCGACCCGCCAGCCGGTTGGCAGCTCCGGCTCGGGCGTTCTGCTCGGCGACCACGATCGGCACGCGCCACAGCACGGCACCGAGGACGCAGGCGACGCTGGCATACCCGCCGAGGACGAGGAGCACGGCAGGTCGGCGCCGACGAACCAGCCCGACGCCCTGGACGACGGCCTTCAGCAGTCCCCACACGGCGGCCACGTTGGCGAAGGTGAGCCTGCGCTGGATGCCGCGACCGGGCAGCAGGGTGACCCCGAAGCCCGCCTCGGGCACGATCGTGGCCTCCAGGCCCCTCTCGCTGCCGACGAAGTGGATCGTCGCCGGATCGTGGCCACGCTCGACGAGGGCACGGGCGACGGCCAGCCCGGG
>DATDIY010000036.1:0-39771 GCA_036520815.1 Acidimicrobiales bacterium | reverse complement strand
TGGCGGGTGAACGGGCTGATGTCGTCCTTGTCGTAGCCGGCCAGATCGGGCTCCCCGGCGGCGACGTGGACGAGGTGCAGCACCCCGCCGGACGCCCGAGCGAGGGCAAGCCCCTCGGCGAGGATGTCATCGGTTCGGTCGGAGAAGTCGATCGCCGCGAGGACGTCGCCGACGATGTTGGCCTCGGTCATGGCCAGAGCGTACGGCGGGGTCGGGGCTCGCTCCGTCCTCTTCCCCTCGGCGGCGATGAGGTGCACGCTGTGAGCACGCGGCGGTGGGCCGCGGCGGCGTGCGAAGGGACCGACATGCGAGGGTTGGACGGTCGGATCGGGATCGAGGCGATGGATCGCCCGGAGTGCCTGAAACGGCTTCGGGCCAACAAGCTCGGACGGGTAGCGGTCGTGATCGAGGGCCACCCGGTGCTCTCGCCGATCACCTACGCCGTGACCGACGAGCTGATCGTCTTCCGCATCGCCAAGGGCAGCAAGCTGGATCGGGCCCTGCGGGGTGGCCCGGTGTCGTTCGAGATCGACGACGCCGATCTGGCCGCCGGGACCGGGTGGAGCGTCATCGTCACCGGCTGGGCGCGGGTGGCGACCACGCCCGCTCAAGCCGACCACTTCGCGACCCTCGGCCTGCCGGCCTGGGCCGATGACGACAGCGATGACTGGATCGTGGTGCACCCCGAGCGCATCAGCGGCCGCCGACTTGTTCCCCAGGAGGACCTGACGGGCGGGTGAACCCTCGGCGCGCGCCGGGGCCGCGCGCCCTCGCCGTGCGAGGATGACCGCCCGATGGCCTCGGACGAACCCTTCCTCAGGCGGCTGCTGCCGATCGAGACGATGTCGCCGTTCTTCGCCATCCTGGCGCTGCTCTGCTGGGCGGCCTCGGCGGCGCTGCTGGTCGGCTGGCTGGTGCGGCGCGCGCAGCGGGGACGCCCGGGTCGCCTCGAGACCCTGCGCGACGACGTGGGACGCATGGCGCTCCCGCTGGCATGGCTCGTCGCGGTGGTCACCACCCTCGGCTCGCTGTACTACTCGAAGGTGCAGCCGTTCGTGCCCTGCGAGCTGTGCTGGTACCAGCGGGTCTGCGTCTATCCGTTCGCTGTGATTCTCGGCATCGCCGCCTGGCGGCGCGATTCGGCCATCCGCGTGTATGCCATCCCCGTCTTCGCCGTGGGCATGGTGATCTCCGCCTACCACGCGTGGATACAGGCCTATCCGCCCTCGAACGGCACCTCGTTCTGCACTGCCGACGTCCCCTGCACCACCCGCTACGTGTGGGAGTTCGAGTTCGTCTCCCTACCGTTCATGGCGC
The DNA here is from genome assembly GCA_036520815.1 of Acidimicrobiales bacterium. GTDB lineage: Bacteria > Actinomycetota > Acidimicrobiia > Acidimicrobiales > Acidimicrobilacustridaceae > CAMFLJ01. The sequence goes on along the minus strand of DATDIY010000036.1, from coordinate 38,454 downwards.
TGTCGGCCTTCGTCATCATGACCGCGCTGCTGCTCGTCGCCCGTCCCACCCCTCGGCCCTCGGCCCTCCAGGAGTCCTCGTGAGCAACCGTCCGTCCCGTCAGACCTCGAGCGCCCAGCGCGTGAGAACGGCCTCCAAGGGCGGCCGCAGCTCGACGCTGTGGATCTGGATCGGCCTGGCGGCCCTCATCGTCGTGGTGGGCGTCGTCGCCATCGCGGTCGGTCGTTCCTCCAGCAGCGGCTCCGACGACGGGGGTGCCGCGTCGTCCAGCGGCGGCACGGTGGTGCCCAACGGCGACCTCGAGTACGGCACGGTGACCGTGGAGGGCTCCGACCTGCCGCCGGCGCCGAGGGGGACGGGCAGCGACGAGGGCGTGGGGGAGACGATCCCGACCATCAAGGGTGAGGCCTTCGACGGGAGTGCGGTCACCATCGCCCCGGGCGGGGGCAAGGGCCAGGTGATCATGGTCGTCGCCCACTGGTGTCCGCACTGCCAGGCCGAGGTGCCCCGCATCCAGAGCTGGCTCGACGAGGACGGCATGCCCGACGACGTGACGCTCACGACGGTCGCCACCGCCAACGACCCGACGGCGGTCAACTTCCCGGCCGGTGACTGGTTGCGCGAGGAGGGCTGGAGCGTCCCGACCATGCTCGACGACCAGGAGCAGACAGCTGCCCTGGCGGTCGGCACCTCGGCCTACCCCTTCTTCGTGGTGGTCGACGCCGACGGGAAGGTGGTGGAGCGCACCAGCGGTGAGCTCGACCGCAGCCAGTGGGACGCCCTGCTGGAGGCGGCCCGCACCGGCCAGGCCGACAGCACCTGAGCCTGGCCGCGCCCTCGCTCCGTACCAGAACAGGGAGGAGTCAGTCGGCGGGGCCGTCGTAGCGGCACCCCGAGGTGCAGGTCTCGTCGACGGCGACGCGAGCCAGGCCCGGGAGGGTGGGGGCGAGGCGTTCCCAGATCCACAGGGCCAACACTTCGCTGGTGGGGTTCTCCAAGCCGTCGACCTCGTTGAGGTAACGGTGGTCGAGCTGGTCGTGCAGCGGGGCGAACGCCGCCTTCACGTCGGCGAAGTCCATGACCCAGCCGCTCTCGGCCCCGATCTCGCCCCGTACCCAGACCGTCGCCTGGAACGAGTGGCCGTGGAGGCGGGCGCACTTGTGGTCGGGAGCCACGTTGGGCAGGCGGTGGGCCGCCTCGAACTGGAACGTCGTGTGGATCCACATCTCGACCCCAGAGTCGCACAGGGTGGTGGCTGCGATCAGCCGCTCGCTGCGACGGGCGGTCCCGGCCGGCGGCCGGTGGCAGATCGGGCCCCGGATAGGGTCCTCGCCGACTCGACCCGGGGGTGAGGACATGGGAGACGGAGCGGAGCTCGGCGCGGTGGTGGTGGGGACGAGTGTCGGTGTGCTGCTGCACGTGCCCGCGCTACGAGGAGCCGGCTTCCGCGTCGAGGCGCTGGTCGGGCGCGACCGGACCAAGGCCGAGGAGCGAGCGGCGTTCCTCGCCGTACCGCACGGGTTCGGCTCGCTCGAGGAGGCGCTGGCCCTCCCCGGCGTCGACGTCGTGGTGGTGGCCACTCCACCCGCCGCTCACGCCGAGCTCGTCCTGCAGGCGGTCGCCGCCGGCAAGCACGTGGTGTGCGAGAAGCCCTTCGGGCTCGACCTGGACGAGGCCCGCCGGATGCACGGGGCCGCCGAGCGGGCCGGCGTGGTCCACGCCCTCCACACCGAGTTCGGCTTCGACAGCGCCCAGGCCCTCTTCCGGCGGGTGGTCCGCGGAGGGGAGATCGGTGCGCCGAAGTTCGCCATCGCCATGATGCAGCTCGGCACTCTCGCCGCCGGAGACCCCGGGGCACCGGCGTGGTTCGACGACCCGGCGCAAGGCGGCGGCTGGCTGCGTGGCGCCGGCTCGCACCAGATCGACCTCGTACGGACCGTCGTCGGCGAGTTCGCCTCTGTGTCCGCCTCGGTGCAGCGTCTGAGCCTGCGACCGGGCGAGGCCGACGACTCGTTCACCTGCGTCTTCACCCTCGCCTCGGGCGTGCGCGGACTGATCGAGAGCTCCTCCGCCGTGCTCGGGCCCGGAGCGCTCATCACCAAGGTCGTCGGCACCGGTGGCACGGCGTGGATCGACCCGATGACTCGTGGTGTGTTCGTCGACGACGGCTCAGGAGCCCGCCGGGTGCCGGTGCCGCCCGACCTCGTCAACCCGCCACCTGTTCCCGCGCCGCCCGAGCTGGTCACCACTCCCTACGAGGCCTGGCACCAGACCGGCAACGAGGTGCTCACGAGCTCCCGCATGTACCGGGCCATGCGGGCCCGCATCCTCGGCGAGGAGCCCGAGGGCGAGGAGGTCCTCTCGAGCTTCACTGACGGTGTGACCCTCCAGATGATCTTCGCCGCGATCGAGACCTCGTCGGCGGAGAACCGCACCGTCGAGATCGAGCGCTTCTAGCCAGATGTCGCCTCGGCGAGGGCCGAGGCGGTGGGATAGTCGGTCTTGCCGTTGGCGGCCCGGGGCACCTCGTCGACGAGTCGGATCCGGCTGGGCACCTTGTAGCCGGCCAGCTCCTCACGGAGCCGGCGAACGAGGTCGCCGAAGTCGACGACCGCGTCGGGGGACGCCACGATGAGGGCGGCGACTCGCTGCCCGAGGCGCTCGTCGGGCACGCCGAGCACCAGGCAGTCGTCGACCTCCGGGAGGGCCCTGAGGGCGTCCTCCACCTCGGTCGGGTACACCTTCTCCCCGCCCGTGTTGATCGTTGCCATCCCTCGCCCGATCAGGGTCACGGTGCCATCCGGCTCGATGCGGCCCAGGTCGCCCGGGACGGCGTACTGGGCACCGTCGAGCCGGAGGTAGGTGGCCGCGGTGCTCTCCTGGTCGCGGAAGAAGCCGTTGCCCTGGGTGGGCCCGGCGAGCAGGCCGATCTCGCCCGGCGGCAGCTCGGCGCCCTCGGGCGAGAGAACCTTGATGCCTGGCGCGGCGTCGAAGTTCGCCGTGGTCAGTGGGTCGCCCCGCCGCACCGTACGAGTGCCATAGGACACGCCCTCGGTGCACCCGCAGGCGTCGACGAGGGCCACGTGCGGCATGTGGTCGAGCAGGCGCTGCTTGATCGGGGCGCTCCAGGCCACGCCGGCGGAGCAGAGGACCTGCACGGAGCTGGTGTCGTAGCTGATCCCGGCGGCGCTGGCGTCGTCGAGGACCCGCACGATCGGGAGACCGAAGGCGTCGCCGACGATGGCCACGACGCGGGGACGGGTGGCCGCGATCGTGGTCAGCAGCTCCTCGGGGTCGAACGATCGACCGACCAGGGTGGTCACGACACCGCCTGTCATCAGACCGGGCATCGAGGAGAAGGTGAAACCGACGCCGTGCATCAACGGCGACGCCGGGATCACATCGAGCGACTCGCCCTGCTCCGCGAGCTCGAGGGCGACGTCGACCATGTCGCCTTCGAGCGGCCGGCCGACGTACTGGTCGCGGAGCCAGGCGACGGTGCCCAGGTGGCGCTGGACCTCGATGAGGACGCCCTTGGGCACGCCGGTCGTGCCCCCCGTGTAGTTGAGGTAGGTGTCGGTGCCGGGGCGGTGGATTCGAGGGGCCGGCTCGAACTCGGCCAGGAGGTCGTCGAGGCGGAGCGCCCCGGGGATGGGTGGGCTGGTCTCGTCGTCGCCGACCTCGACGAGTAGGCGCAGGTCGGGAAGGTGATCGATGGCGGAGGCCACCCTGTCGCGCAGGGCGGCGGAGTAGACGAGAGCCCGGGCCTGGGCGTTGTCGAGCAGCTGGTGCAGCTCGCCGCCTCGGTATCGGTAGTTCGCGTTGAACATCCGGGCCCGGATCTTGAGCGCCGCGAGGAACGCCTCCAGGTACTCCGGGCCGTTGTAGAGGTAGAGCCCGACGGAGTCCTCCCGCCCGACGCCGTGGGCCAGGAGCGCGCTGGCCAGCCGGGCGGCCCGGTCGTCGAACTCGGTCCACGAGACGACCCGGTCACCGTGGCGTAGCGCCGGCCGCTGCTGCATGCGGTCGGCGATCCCCTCCAGGATCGTCGCGTGGTGCGGCTCGGTCTCGCTCACTGTTCCCCTCGTCTCCATGGTGCAGACAGCGACGAACCTAGGCGGGGCGTACCTTCGAGACCAACGCCGCCGTCTTGCTGTCGGCGGGCCGGCCGTGGTGGCATGTGAATTAGTACCGCTATGAAAATATCTCCTGGGGGTAATGGCATGGCCAACGTGACGCTGGACTTTCCGGTCAACGATGCCGACAACCACTTGTACGAGCCGGAGGCCGCCTTCACCCGGTACCTGCCGGACCAGTGGAAGGGTCTGGTGAAGTACGTCCAGGTGAACGGGCGCACCAAGATCGCGCTGCGCAACGTCATCTCCGACTACATCCCGAACCCCACCTTCGAGGTCGTCGCCCGCCCGGGGGCCCAGGAGGACTACTTCGCCAAGGGCAACCCCGAGGGCAAGACGCGCCGAGAGATCATGGGCGAGCCCATGCGCTCGCCCGAGGCGTTCTTCGAGCCCGAGCCGCGCATCAAGCTGCTCGACGAGCTCGGCATCGACCGCACCCTCATGTGGCCGACGCTGGCGAGCCTGCTCGAGGAGCGGATCGGCGATGATCCCGAGGCGACCCACGTGGTGATCCACGCGCTCAACCAGTGGATGCACGAGACCTGGTCGTTCAACTACGTGGATCGCATCTACGCAGTGCCCGTGATCACCCTGCCGATCGTCGAGAAGGCGATCGACGAGCTCGAGTGGGTGGTCGAGCGCGGGGCCAAGGCGATCCTCATCCGCCCGGCTCCGGTGCCCGGCTTCATGGGAACCCGGTCGTTCGCCCTTCCCGAGTTCGATCCGTTCTGGGAGAAGGTCGTCGAGGCCGACATCGCCGTCGGGATGCACTCGTCCGACGACGGCATGACCTCGTACATCAACCGGTGGCGGGGCCAGCGCGGCGAGTTCCTCCCCTTCGGGGGCTTCAGCGCCTTCGAGGAGCTCCTGCGCCACGAGCGGCGGGGCATCTTCGACGCCATGGCGTCGGCCGTGACCGAAGGCCTGTTCACCCGGTTCCCTACCCTCCGCGTGATGCCGGTCGAGAACGGCACCGACTGGGTGCGACCGCTGCTCCACGCCATGGGGAGGGCCTATGCCCAGCAGCCCCACCTCTACGAGGAGGATCCGGTCGCGGCGTTCAAGCGCAACGTGTGGGTGCATCCGTTCCATGAGGAGGACCCGATCGGGCTGGCGGAGATCGTCGGCACCGACCGCGTGTTGTTCGGCTCGGACTACCCGCACCCCGAGGGCCTGGCCGACCCGGTTTCCTACGCCCAACAGCTCGAGGGCCTGCCCCACGACGACATCGCCCGCATCATGGGCGGCAACCTGGCCGACGTCCTCAAGCTCGGGGCGTGAGGGCCGGAGTGGGCGGAGGAAGATCGTGACCACCGGGGAGCGAGCGCGCACCTCCAACGCACCCAGGGAGCTGAACGAGGAGACCCTCGATCTGGTGCGCCGGCGCATCGGCATCCCGGTGCGCTTCTCCCCACGGGAGCACAACGAGGTCGCATCGACGGACTCGTTCCGGCACTTCGCCCGCGGCTACGGCGACGACAACCCGCTCTACGGCGACCCCGAGTACGCGGCGTCGTCGTCGTGGAGCGGCCCGATCGCCCCCCCGGTCTACCTGTTCTCGGCCGGCATCAGCCGGCCGGTCGAGTGGTCCGACGCCGAGAAGGAGGCCATGTCGGGTGGTGACCCGCTCGCCGGCATCGGCCAGTACATGTGTGGCGAACGGTGGCTGTTCGCCAGCCCCGTGCGCCCCGGCGACGTGATGTACCGCTCGCAGTCGCTCTACGGCGCCGAGCTGAAGAGCAGCCGGCTCGGTGACGGCGTGGGGGCCCTCGTCACCCACCGCGTGCGATGGGAGGCGGGCGACGGCCGCCTCCTCGGGTTCCGCTACCTCGACTACATGCACGTCGACCGCGACAAGTCGAAGAAGGCCGGCGAGAAGCGGGTGGTCGAGCGGGCCACCTACACCGACGACGACGTCGAGCGCCTCGACGCTCTCTACGCGGCGGAGAGCGTGCGTGGCGCCGAGCACCTCTCGATCGACGAGGTCGAGGTCGGTGCGCGCCTCGGGCCCATCGCCAAGGGACCGCTGAGCGTCACCGACATCCTGAGCTGGCACACGGGCACGGGCTGGGGGATGTTCGGGGGCGGCCCGTCGAAGATCGCGTACCAGAACCGCCAGAGGATCCCGAAGTTCTACACACGCAACGAGCAGGGGTTCTGGGACACCGTCCAGCGCTGCCACTGGGACGACGAGTGGGCTCAGCGCATGGGCCATCCCGCCGCCTACGACTACGGCGTCATGCGCACGGCGTGGATGGCGCAGCTCGTCGGGAACTGGATGGGCGACGGCGCCTGGATCTGGAAGATCACGGCGACGGCCCGGAAGTTCGACTATCTGGGCGACGCCCACGTCGTGTCCGGGGTGGTGTCCGAGGTCGATCGTGACCGTGGCACGGTCACCGTCGACGCTGAGGGCGTCAACCAGCGGGGCGAGACGACCTGCACCGCCCGGATCGTCGTGATCCTGGCTGGGTCCGACGGTGGCCCGGCCGTCATCCCCGAGTACGACCCAGAGGACGACCCCGAGGCGGCTGCCCCATGATCGACGGACTCAGGATCGAGCGGCGAGGCCACGTGCTCGTGGCGACGATCGACCGCCCGGAACGCATGAACGCGCTCAGCCGCGCCGTGCACGAGGGCTTCCGCGACACGTGGCGATCGCTGAAGGACGATCCGAGCGTCCGTGCCATCGTGGTCACCGGTACCGGGGAGCGTGCGTTCTGCACCGGGATGGACCTCAAGGACGCAGCCGAGGAGGGCGGGCCGCGCCCGGTCGTGCCGAAGGTCAGTGACCACCTGCAGACCACGCCGCTCGAGTGCGACTGCTGGCTGCCCACCATCGTGGCGGTCAATGGGGTGTGCACAGGCTCCGGGCTCCACTTCCTCGCCGACGCCGACGTGATCGTCGCATCGACCAACGCCTCCTTCCTCGACACCCACGTGAGCGTCGGCCAGGTGGCCGCCATCGAGCCGATCACGCTCGTGCCCCGCATCGGTCTGGGCAACGCCCTCCGCCTCGCCGTGCTGGGCCGGCACGGGCGGATCGACGTCCACGAGGCCCACCGCATCTCGCTCGTCGACGAGGTCGTGGAGCCCGAGCGGCTCGTCGATCGCGCCATCGAGCTGGCCGAGCTGGCGTCGAGCGGCTCCCCGGGGGCCATCGAGGCGTCGAAGCGGGCGATACGGGCGTCGCTCGAGCGGCCGATGTCGGAGGCCATGCAGCATGGTTGGGAGCTCCTGCGGGCCTTCCGGGACCACCCTGACTGCAAAGAGGGGCCGCTGGCGTTCGCAGAGAAGCGGGAGCCCCGGTGGCAGTGAGCGACCCGGTCGGCGCCGACGAGCTCGCCGCGCAGGCCGAGCGGTTCCTCCGGGGCCGACTCCCGGCCCGTTGGGTGAAGGCGATCGACGAGGACGATGCCGACGCGCTCTCGTCGGCACGGGAGGAGCTCGAGCTCGACCAGTGGTGGCTCGATCTGGCCGAGGCCGGCTACGTCACGCCCACGTGGCCGGTCGAGTACGGCGGTCTCGGACTCGCCCCGAAGGTCGCGTCCGGCATCGCCCGGATGCTCGGCCGTTACAAGGTTCCCCGCTTCACCAACCCGATCGGCGTCGACCTCGCCGGTTCCGCCATCCTCCGGTGGGGCACCGACGACCAGAAGGAGCGGTTCCTCCGCCCCATCGCCCAGCATCGAGAGATCTGGTGCCAGCTCTTCTCCGAGCCCGGTGCCGGCTCCGATCTCGCCAGCCTCGCCACCCGCGCCGTTCGCGACGGCGACACGTGGATCGTCAACGGGCAGAAGGTGTGGGCGAGCATGGCTCACGAGTCGTCGTTCGGGCTTCTGCTGGCTCGCACCGACCCCGATGTGCCCAAGCACCAGGGGATCACGGCGTTCCTCCTGCCGATGGACCAACCCGGGGTGACCATCCGGCCCCTGCCGCAGATCACCGGGGATCCGGAGTTCAACGAGGTCTTCTTCGACGACGCCCGGGTCGACGACTCGCTGCGCCTCGGCCCGATCGGTGAGGGGTGGAAGGTCAGCACCTCCATCCTGGCCAGCGAGCGTCAGGCCGTCGCCGGCAGCGGTGCGTCGCTGCCGGGCACCACCACCGGCCGGTCGGTGAGGGCGCTCATCAAGCGGCACGCCCCCGTCGGCGACCCGTTGCTGCGCCAGCGCCTGGCCGAGCTCTACATCGAGGACCGCCTGGTGTCGCTCACCAACCAGCGGGCCGCAGCCAAGCGACGGGCCGGTCAGCAGCCAGGACCGGAGGGGTCGATCACCAAGCTCTTCTACAGCGAGCACTCCCAGCGCCTTCAGGCCTTCGCCCTCGAGCTCGAGGGCCCGGCCGGCCAGGCGTGGGTCGAGGACGACCGCTGGCACCGCGGCACGGCCTGGGCCTACCTCCGGGGACGCTCGAAGACCATCGCCGGGGGTACCTCGGAGGTGCAGCGCAACATCCTCGGCGAACGGGTGCTCGGCCTCCCCAAGGAGCCATCGGCCGACAAGGGTGTGCCGTGGTCGCAGGTGAAGCGATCGTGACCGCGGCAGCGGAGGTCGAGGCCCCTCCGGTCACCGTCCCCGAGATGGCGCTGCGCCGGGCCCGGAGCGACGCCACCGCGCCGTTCCTCGTCACCGTCGACGAGCACGAGCCCTACACGACTCACGCCCTGTCCTACGGCCAGGTGCTCTCCCGGGCGGCGGCCCTCGCCGGCGCCCTGCGCGACGCCGGGGTCGGACCGGGCGATCGGGTCGGCTGCTATCTGACCAACGAGCCGTGCTGGGTCGTGGCGTCGCTGGGCGTGTGGTTCGCCGGCGGCGCCGTCGCCGCGGTGGGCACGCTGTTGCCGGCCAACGAGGCCGACCGCCTCTTCGACCTGGCCGAGGTGGACGTCGTCGTTCGCCGCCAGGGTGCCCCGTCGCTGGGTGGCGACGTCAGGGTGATCGAGGTCGACGGGTCGGGCGTGCTCGTCGGCGCCGCCGATCCGGGCGCCGACGGGTGGACGACCGCAGTGCTGCCCACTCCCGATCCCGACGACCTGGCTGTCGCCATCTTCACGTCCGGCACCACCGGCCGACCGAAGGGCATCCCCCACACGCACGCCGATCTGATCGCCGAGGGCAGCGGGATCGCCGCCGGCTACGCCCGCAGCGGTTCGTACCGGCCCGATCCGGCGCCGGCCCATCTCCCGCCCGGGGTCATCTTCAACCCGTTCGGCCACATGACGGGCTTCGTCCGGGTGGCGTTCCGACTCTGGATCGGCCGCCCCACGCTGCTGGTCCCGAGGTTCACCGTGCCGGCGGTACGCGCCCTGCTCTCCAACTACCCGATGGACTCGCTGCAGCTCACGCCGGCGATGATCCACGCGCTCGCCGACACCGACGAGGTCCTCGACCTGAGCAGCGTCACGTTCGCCACGTCGGGCACCGCGCCCCTGGCGACAGCGGTGCGCGAGCGCTTCGAAGCGCGTTACGGCATCCCGGTGATGCAGGCCTACGGCAACACCGAGGTGGGTGCCGTCGCCCAGGAGCGCCTCGACGACGTTCGTGCCGGCCTCCGTGGCCCGGGCTCGGTCGGACGGCTCGCCGCCGGAGTCGAGGTGCGCATCCGCCACCTCGACGACGACCGCCCTGAAGGTGAGGGCGAGATCATGGTGCGGACCGACGGGGCCTCGACCGAGTTCATCGGCGGCGAGGCCGTGCCGGTGGACGCCGACGGCTTCGTCGCCACGGGCGACGTCGGCCGCATCGACGAGCACGGGATCCTCTACATCACCGGGCGGGTGCAGGAGAAGATGATCGTGGGCGGGTTCAACGTCTACCCGGCCGAGGTCGAGGAGGTCGCGCGCGCCTCGTCGCTCGTGAACGACGTCGTCGTCGTGGCCCTGCCCGACGAGCGCCTCGGCGAGCTGCCGGTGGCCGGGGTCGCGTGGGTCGGCGAGCCCGACGAGCAGGCCCTCGTCGACGAGATGCGGGGGCAGCTCGCCGCCTACAAGGTCCCCCGCCGGTTCTTCGCAATCGACGCGGTGCCACTCACGCCCCGGGACAAGGTCGACCGCCGTCGGGCCGGCGAGCTGGCTCGCGACGCGTTCGGGCTCGCCGATCCGAAGGGCGACATCGGGGAGGGCTCGTGACCGACATCGTGTTCACCGAGGAGCAGGACGAGCTGCGGCGCACCGTCCGCGCCTTCCTCGAGCAGAAGTCGCCCGAGGCCGAGGTGCGGCGGCTGATGGAGACCGTGGAGGGCTACGACCCGGCGGTCTGGGGCCAGATGGCCGAGCAGCTCGGATTGCAGGGCCTCGCCATCCCCGAGGCCTACGGCGGCTCGGGGTACTCCTTCGTCGAGCTGGGAATCGTGCTGGAGGAGATGGGCCGCAGCCTCCTCTGCGCCCCGTTCCTCTCCAGCGTCGTGCTCGCCGCCAACACGCTGCTCTGCTCGGGCGACGAGGCGGCGATGGGGGAGTGGCTGCCGGGCATCGCGGACGGCTCGGTGATCGGCTCGCTGGCGTACCTCGAGGACTCGGGCGGTGCTGATGAAGCCGGGATCGCCACCGGGGCATCACCGGTGGGCGACGGCTGGGCGATCACCGGAACGAAGTCGTACGTGATCGACGGCCACATCGCCGACCTCGTGCTCGTCGCCGCCCGCACCGCTGCCGGCGTGTCGCTCTTCGCGGTACGGGGTGACGCGCCGGGGCTCGTGCGGACCCGGATGCAGACCCTCGATCTCACCCGGGCCCAGGCCCGCCTCGAGCTCGACGGGGTGCCGGCGACGTTGGTCGGCACCGACGGGCAGGGCTGGGCGCTGCTCACAGAGGTGTTCGACCTCGCCGTCACCGGTCTGGCGGCCGAGCAGGCCGGCGGATCGCAGTGCGTCCTCGACATGGCGGTGGCCTACGCCTCCGAGCGGGTTCAGTTCGGCCGCATCATCGGCAGCTTCCAGGCCATCAAGCACAAGTGCGCCGACATGTTGATGGAGGTCGAGCTGGCGAAGACCGCCGCGTACAACGCGATGTGGACCGCCGCCGAGGCGCCGGGGGAGCTGTCCGAAGCGGCTGCCATCGCGAGGTCGTTCTGCTCGGAGGCCTACGTCTCGGTGGCGTCCGAGAACATCCAGATCCATGGAGGGATGGGCTTCACCTACGAGCATCCCGCGCACCTCTATCTCCGGCGCGCCACCTCGTCCGAGCTGCTGTTCGGCGTTCCGTCGGCGTGGCGCGAACGGCTGGCGGATCTGGTGGGGATGTGAGCGGTCGCTCCGGCGGGTCCATCCGACCGAGTTGACGTCCGCCGCATCCGACACAAAGCTACGCATAGCGTAAGAGTGCTTGACGAGCACCTCCGGGGGGACGTGTGACCACAGCCCAAGAGATCCCGTGGATCATCTCGGTCGACGACCACATCATGGAGCCGCCACACCTGTGGCAGACGTGGCTGCCGGCCGCCCTCCGGGAGCAGGGCCCGAAGATCGTGCGTCTGCCCTGGCAGCGTGGCGGTGGCATGCGAAGCCACGGCTTCGAGCCGGCGAGCGACGGCCCGATCACCGAGTTCTGGGAGATCGGTGAGTTCCGCCTCGCCATCCCCAAGGTGGAGGCCGCCGCCGGCCTGCCGCCCGAGGAGGTCACCCACGACCCGATCACGTTCGAGGAGATGCGGCCCGGGTGCTGGCAGGTTCCGGCACGCCTCGCCGACATGGACCGGGCGAAGATCGAGCGGTCGCTGTGCTTCCCCAACACCTGCCGGTTCGCCGGCCAGCTCTTCCTGTGGATGGAGGACAAGGAGCTCGCCCTCGCCTACCTGCGCGCGTACAACGACTGGATGGTCGAAGAGTGGGCCGGGGAGAGCGGAGGCCGGCTCCTGCCGCTGTGCCTCGTGCCTCTCTGGGATCCTGCCCTGGCCGCGGTCGAGGTCCGCCGCAACGCCGCCCGGGGAGTGCGGGCCGTCTCGTTCACCGAGCTGCCCGCCATGCTCGATCTCCCGAGCATCCACGCCGCCGACGGCCACTGGCTCCCGTTCATCCAGGCCTGCGACGAGACCGGCACGGTCATCTGCATGCACATCGGCTCGTCGTCGACGGTCCCATCGACCGGCAACGACGCGCCAGGACGGATCCGGCAGGCGACCATCAACTTCAACGCCCAGCTGTCGTTCGTCGACTGGTTGTTCTCGGGCCTGCTGGTGAAGTACCCCAACGTGAAGCTGGCGTTCTCCGAGAGCCAGATCGGCTGGATGCCGTACGCCCTCGAGCGGATGGACCGGATCTGGCGGGTGGGCAACGCCATCTCCAAGGTCGGCGACGTCTTCGTGGAGCCCCCGAGTGCCCAGATGGCCGGTCGGGTGTTCGGGTGCTTCTTCGAGGACGACTTCGGGATCGAGGTGCGCGAGGCCGTCGGGATCGACCAGATCACCTTCGAGTCCGATTTCCCCCACCAGGACTCCACCTGGCCCCACACCCACGAGTACCTGTCGAAGGCGCTGGCCGGGCTGCCCGAGGACGAGGTGTACAAGATCACCCGGGGCAACGCCATCCGTATGCTCGGTCTCGAACCCGATCTCCGCCAGTCCATCCCCCGTTCCGGTATGCGATCTGCTCGGACGTCCGAGCACGTTGCACACCAGAACGCAGAGGAGGCCTGATGCTCGACGCCATCGTCAAGGACGGCGCCATCGTCGACGGCACCGGTTCGCCTCGACGCCATGGCGATGTCGGCATCCGCGACGGGCGCATCGTCGCCATCGGCGAGGTCGACGAGCCCGCCGCCAAGGTGATCGACGCCGAGGGTCGCATCGTCGCGCCCGGCTTCGTCGACGTGCACACGCACTACGACGCCCAGGTCCTGTGGGACCCCACGTTGGCTCCGTCCACCCTTCACGGGATCACGTCGATGGTCGGCGGGAACTGCGGCTTCAGCGTGGCGCCGCTCGACGGCGACGCCGCCTCCTACCTCATGACGATGCTGGCCCGGGTCGAGGGCATGCCGCTCGCCTCGCTGGAGGCGTCGTCGTCGTGGGACTGGGGCACCACGGACGAGTACCTCGGTCGCATCGAGGGAGCGGTCGCCCCGAACATCGGCTTCATGGTGGGGCACTCGGCCATCCGTCGGGTGGTGATGGGCGAGGCGGCCAAGGAGCGGGAGTCGACGCCCACCGAGCTCGACGCCATGAAGGCGATGCTGCGCGCCGGCCTGGGCGCCGGTGGCCTGGGCTTCTCGTCGAGTCTCGCCCGCAGCCACAACGACGCCGCCGGCGACCCTGTCCCGTCGCGGTGCGCATCGGTCGAGGAGTTGATGGCCCTGGCCGAGGTGTGTGGAGAGTTCCCCGGCACCTGCCTGGAGATGGTGCCCTTCGTCGGGCCCGGGCCGTTCCCCGAGCCGATCGAGCAGATCATGATCGACCTCACGGTGCGGTCCGGACGCTCGCTGAACTGGAACATCGTCAACGTCACCGCGGCCAACCTCGATTCCGTCGAGGCGAAGCTGGCGGTCTCCGATCGGGCTCGGGCCCGGGGCGGCCGGATCGCGGCGCTGTTCATGCCCATGCCGATCCACTTGCGGCTCAACTTCCTGAGCGGGTTCGTGCTCGACATGATGCCGGGCTGGGACAAGCTCATGGCTCTCCCGGCGCCGGAGAAGCTCCAGATGCTCCGGAGCCCGGAAGGGCGGGCCCACATGCGCGAGCTGGCCGAGTCGCAGCCGTCCCACTGGAACCACTGGGGTCGCTTCGTCATCCAGGAGTGCAGCTCGCCCGAGCTGCAGCGCTACGAGGGTCGCGCCGTCGCCGACATCGCGGCTGAGGAGGGCAAGGACCCGTTCGACACCCTCGTCGACCTCGCCGTCGCCGACGAGTTGCGCACCTCGTTCGGCCCGCCGCCGTCCGGTGACGCCCGCGAGGACTGGGAGGCCCGGGGCAAGGTCCTGCGCGATCCCCGCGTCGTCGTCGGCGCCTCCGACGCAGGCGCCCACCTCGACATGATCGACACCTTCCGGTACACCACCTCGCTTCTCTCCGATTGCGTTCGCGAGCACGGCCTGCTCTCCACCGAGGAAGCCGTGCGCCTGATCACCCAGGTGCCGGCCGAGCTCCACGGCCTGCGCGATCGCGGCGTGCTCCGGGAGGGGGCGTGGGCCGACGTCGTCGTGTTCGACGAGGCGACCGTCGGGAGCGAGCCGCCCGAGACCCGAGCCGACCTGCCCGCCGGAGGCCGGCGCCTGTTCGCCGGCAGCACCGGAGTCGGGCACGTCCTCGTGAACGGCGAGGAGATCGTCGTCGACGGGGCGTCGACCGACCGACGGCCGGGGCGCGTGCTGCGATCCGGTCGCGACACCACGACTCCGAGCCTCTGAGGCCCGGTGCAGCCGACCAGGGGAAGATGAGGCGGATGACCTCCACGACGTCCAGCGAGCTGATCTACGACCCCACAGATCCCGAGACGATCCGGGATCCGTACCCGCTCTTCGCCCGGCTCCGGGACGAGGCGCCGCTCTACCACCACGAGTCGCAGGACTTCAACGCGGTCAGCCGCTACGACGACATCACCCAGGTCCTGCTGAACCGCGAGACCTTCATCTCGCGAAAGGGCGTCACCCTCGGCATCCTGCAGTCGGGGATGAACATCCCCCCGGGAACGCTGATCTTCGAGGACCCGCCGACCCACACCATCCACCGGGCCCTGCTGTCGCGCATGTTCACGCCCCGACGCATCGGAGGCCTCGAAGCAGAGATCCGCGACCTCTGCGCCGGGCTCATGGACCCGCTCGTCGGCTCGGGCGGCTTCGATCTCGTCGCCGAGGTGGCCTCGCAGGTGCCGATGCGGGTGATCGGCATGCTGGTCGGCATCCCCGAGGCCGACCAGGAGGGCGTCCGCGACCAGTTCCTCTCCGCCCGGGATGACGGCGGCCGCCATCTGGAGGACGGTGCGCTCAGCGGTGCGATCTTCGCCGACTACGTCGACTGGCGGGCCGAGAACCCGGCCGACGACATCATCAGCCACCTGCTGAACGCCGAGTTCGACGATGAGAACGGGAAACCCACCAAGCTCACGCGCGACGAGTTGCTCGCCTACGTCAACATCGTCGCTGCCGCCGGCAACGAGACCACGCGGATCCTCATCGGCTACACCGGAAAGCTGCTGGCCGAGAACCCCGACCAGCGGGCGCTCGTGGCCGCTGATCCGTCGCTCTCGAACAACGCCATCGAGGAGATCCTCCGCTTCGAGCCCAACACGCTGCAGAACTGCCGCTACGTGGCCAGCGACGTCGAGATCCACGGCGAGGTGGTGCCCGCCGGCAGCTTCATGGTCACCCTCACCCCTGCGGGCAACCGCGACGAGCGCCACTTCGACGACCCCGACCGGCTCGACGTGCAGCGCAAGATCGACCACCACGTGTCGTTCGGGTTCGGCTCGCACTACTGCCTGGGGCAGGCCCTGGCCCGCCTCGAGGCCCGCGTCGTCCTCGAGGAGCTGCTGGTCCGCTTCCCGGAGTGGGACGTCGATCTCGCTCAGGCCGAGTTCATGTACCACACGGACAATCGTGGCTACTCGAAGCTGCCGATCACCCTTCCCTGAGCAGGTGGCCGCCACCACGATCCCGCGTCGGGAGCGGTCGTGGAGCGCCGAGGTCGTCAGTGCCGGGCGGCGCGACGGTCGCCGAGTACGTTGCTGGCGATGAACGAGCCCATGGCCGACGACGACGAACTCGTCGCCCGGCTCAGCCTGTCGGTGACGCGGCTGGCTCGCCTCCTGCGCCAGCAGGAGGCCAAGGGACTTTCGCCGGCCGCGGCGGCCGCACTGGCGACGATCGTCACCCAGGGCCCGATCACCCTCGGCGAGCTGGCGGTGGCGGAGCAGGTGTCCCCGTCGACCATCACGAGGGTCGTGAGGGGCCTCGAGCGCAGGGGTCTGGTGGAGCGCGTGATCGACCCGACCGACCGCCGCGTGCACCGGGTCCGCATGACCCGTCGCGCCCGACGGGCGATCGAGGTCTACCGATCGAAGCGGAACGTCTGGTTGGCCGAACAGCTCCGGCTCGGCGACGACGGGGCTCTGGCCCGCCTCGCTGTCACCGTTGAGGTCCTCGAGGCGCTCGGGGCGAGTGCGGGGCCCGACCCGGTGAGCCACGACTTCGACGCCGCGCCGCCGACCGGGACCCGCAAGCGCCGCTGACCAGCGCCGACGGGTTCGACCCACGTCTCCGCCCATTGTTACGCTCGGCGTAGGAGTTCTCGGGGCGTCGGACCGCCGTGGCAGCCGTCGAGGGTGTACGAAGGCGACGCGCCCCGCCGCAGCCGACCGCCGTGAGCGAGGAGGGAGTTCCTGATGGACGAAGCCCGGTACGAGGTGGAAGGGAACGTGGCCGTCATCACGGTCGACGCCCCGGACCGGCGCAACGCGCTCACGCCAGAGCTCGCCCGTGGCCTCATGGAGCTGTTCGACCGCGCCAGCGACGATCCGGGCGTCGGTGCCATCCTGCTGCGGGCCGAAGGGGCGTCGTTCTGCTCGGGGGCTGACCTTCGGATCGTGCGCGCCGCCATGGCCGATCCGTTGGCCGAGGCCGCCTTCGACGGGCTCGGCCAGATCTACACCCTCTTCCGCCGCATCGTCGCCTGCCCGGTGCCGACGATCGCGGCGGTGCAGGGGCCCTGCGTCGGCGCCGGGGTCAACCTTCCACTGGCGTGCGACGTCCGTATCGTCTCCGAGGAGGCCGAGTTCATCGGGTTCGGGAGGGCCGGTGTCCATCCCGGTGGCGGACATCTGGAGCTGCTGCGCGCCGTCGACCGGCAGGTCGCAGCCTGGCTGGCGCTCTGCAACCAGCCCATCGCCGGGACCGACGCAGTGCGATTGGGGCTGGCGATGGCGGTCACCGCTCCCGATGCGCTGCTCGACGAGGCCATGCGGGTGGCAACCGCGGCTGCGGGCGACCCGGCGTTGGCCCGTCAGATCACCGCCAGCTTCCGCACCATCGACGGCACGACGGCGCGCCACGCCGCCGCCGTGCAGATCGAGCGAGCCCCACAGGTGTGGAGCCTGCGCAGGCTCGATCCATGACGACGCGCCACGCGAGGAGCGACGAGCAGGTGGGTGGCCCGCACGCGATGCCACGATGACGGCAGTGGACTTCGCACCGACCGACGACCAGGAGCTCTTCCGGGCCACCGCCCGGAGCTTCCTGGAGCGAGAGGCGCCACTCGCGACCGTGCGGTCGTGGATCGACCGGCCTGACGGCTTCGATGCGGGGTGGTGGCGCCAGGCGGCCGAGATCGGCTTCACGTCATTCCTCGTCTCGGAGGAGGCCGGAGGGGGCAGCCTCAGCGGCCGTGGTTTGGACGACCTGCTGATCGTCGCCGAGGAGATGGGTCGGCTGGTCTCGCCGGGGCCACTCGTTCCGGCGAACGTGGTCGCCGGTGCGGTGTCGACGAGCGCGACCCGGCAGCAGCGCGAACGGCTGCTGCCGGGGATCCTCAGCGGAGACCATGTGCCCGGGTGGTGCTCCGGTGTCGAGGTCGAAGTCGTGGTCGACGGCGACGACCACCACTTCGTCCTCCGCGGCGGCGCCTCGCTGGTGGAGGCGGGTGCTCAGGCGCAGGAGGTGCTCGTCACCGCCACGGGCTCGGCCGGGCTGACCCAGTTCCTGGTTCCGGTCGACGCCCCCGGCGTCACCGTGACCCCCCTCGTCGGGATCGACCTCGTCCGCCGCTTCGCCCGACTCGACTTCGGGGACGTGCGCGTCGATCGGTCGTCGGTGCTCGGACAGGTCGGTCGCGCCGGACCGGCGCTCCAACACCAACGCCTGGTCGCACTGGTGCTGCAGTGCTCGGAGACCACGGGGGCGATGAGTCGGGTCCTCGAGTTCACCCTCGACTACCTGGGCGATCGGTACGCGGCGGGGCGTCCGCTGTCGTCGTACCAGGTGCTCAAGCACTACCTCGCCGACATGAAGCTCTGGCTCGAGGCCTCGCGTGGGGTCACGGCGCTCGCCGCTCGCGCCGTGCACGATCAGACCGATGAGGCCGAGGAGCTCGTTCGTGCCGCTGCCGCCTACGTCGGGGAACACGGCACCGAGCTGGTCCAGAAGGCCGTGCAGCTGCACGGCGGCATCGGGATCACCTGGGAGCACGACCTGCACCTCTACCTGCGCCGGGTCTCGCTGAACCGCAACCTCGGCGGCACACCGGCGGAGCACCTCGAGCGTCTCGCCGAGCTGAGCCTGCAACAGCTGGAGACGTCATGAGCCCGCCTGAGGAGCAGCGCGAGAGCGTGGAGCAGTTCGCCCGGCGCTCGGGCGAGTGGTTGGCCGCCAACATGCCGCGGCTCACGTCCGAGCCCGTGCACGAGCGACGAGATGACATCTGGGACCGCCAGCGCGAGCTCCAGCGGATGCTCTGGGACGGTGGGTTCGCCGGCATCTGCGTGCCACGTGACTACGGCGGACTCGGGTTGCCGGTCGAGTATCAGCGGGCGTTCACCGCGGAGTCGCTGCCCTACGAGCTGCCCTTCTACCTGGGCACTCCGACCTTCAGCATCATCCTCGCCACTCTCCTCGACTTCGGCACCCACGAGCAGAAGCTGGCCCACGTGCCGGGCATCCTGCGTGGCGACACCATCTGGGTCCAGTTCCTCTCGGAGCCGAGCGGGGGGTCCGACCTCGCCGCCTGTCTCACCCGGGCCGACCGGCGCGAGGACACGTGGGTGCTCAACGGCGCCAAGATCTGGAGCTCGGCGGCCGAGGCGTGCGACTTCGCGCTGTGCCTCGCCCGCACGAACTGGGACGTGCCCAAGCACCGTGGGCTGTCGGTGTTCATCCTCGACCTCCGTGCCCCGGGCGTGACCATCGAGCCCATCACCCAGGTCAACGGCAACCACACCTTCTGCCAGGAGTTCTTCGACGACGTCGTGCTCCCACTCGACGCCCTGCTCGGCGAGGTCGACCAGGGTTGGACGGTCACCACCGCGCTGCTCACCCATGAACGGGAGGGTGTCGGTGGCTCGTCGCCCTACGTGAGCGGGCGCAACCTCCTCGCACCGGGCTCCACCGTGCGGACCAATCCCGCCGCGGTCCTGGCCCGGTCGCTCGGCATCGCCGACGATCCTGTCGCCCGCCAGCTCGTCGGCGAGCAGCGGATGAGCGACCTGGTGCAGCGCGGCCTGGTCGAGAGGGTGAGCGTCGGCGTGCGCACCGGCTCGCTCCCTCCATCGGCGGCGGCGCTGCTCAAGCTGTACACCGCGGGTGCCAGCGTTCGTCGCACCGAGATCGCCGCCACCCTCGCCGGCGAGGGCGGCGTCGTGTGGTCGCCGGGTGATGTCGAGACCCAGGAACGGGCCGACAAGTACCTGATCCGTCAGGCCGACAGCATCTCCGGCGGCACCAGCGAGATCCAGCGCAACATCATCAGCGAGCGCGTGTTGGGCCTCCCGCGCGAGTTGGCGGCCGATCGCGACGTCCCGTACCGCGAGGTTCGCCAGAGCTCACGCGCACGCACCGACTGACCGATTCCAGGAACGGCCGTCGGCATGGTGCCCCCGGTGGGGTTCGAACCCACGATCGTCGGATTAAAAGTCCGCTGCCTTAGCCACTTGGCCACAGGGGCATCCGAACCCTACTGATCAGGTGGGGACGCGGAGCCCACGATCGTCGGATCAAGCGACCCCGGGCTGCCTTGGCCACTTGGCCACAGGGGCATCCGAACCCTCCTGATCGCGGACGGGCTACTCGTCGGGCGAGATGGCCGCGAGCGCGTCGTGCTGCGATCGGGTGGCGCTGTCGTCGATCTCCCACTGGCGAGGGCCCTTGGCCCGGAGCCAGGCGGTGAGCGGCGCCCGGGTGGTCGTGGTGTCGTCACCCCAGTCGTAGCGGACGGTCGTGCTGGCGGCCTTGTCGTGCAGGGCGCGGTGGGAGCGGGCGGTGACGATCGGGATGAGCCCGAGCCCGAGGATGAAGCTGAACGGGTACACCAGCACGCGGACGAGCGCCTGGCGACCCTTGATCGGGGTGCCGTCGAGCCGGAGGACGCGCACCCCGATGAGTGCCTTGCCGATCGAGCTGCCGGCGATGCTCAGACCGATGAACCAGTAGAGGAAGGCGAACAGCACGTAGCCGCCGGTGAACCCGAGGCCCCAGCCGAGACCCTTGCTGTCGGTGCTGACGTCGTAGTTGTCGCCGGAGAAGAGGGCGACGAGGTAGGTGAGGATCGCAGTGACGACCGCGAACCCGGCCGACAGGACGGCGACGTCGACGAAGTAGGCGAGCAGCCGGCTCACCGGCCCCGCAACGAGCCCGGTCGCCGAGTGGCTGGTCGGCGGTTCCGGACGGGCCCGCCGGGTGAACCGGGCCCAGATGCCGTTCACGATCAGATCCAGGGCGACGAGCTGGCGGCGCACGAGGGCCAGGATCCGCGTGCTCACCCCCCGGGTGGCGTCGGCGACGATGTCATCGATCCCGGCCCTCCCCGCCAGCGCGGCCACGTCGAGGCGGGAAGCCACGGCGTCGATGTCGACCCGGTCGACCACGGCCTGGACGTCGACCCGGTCGACGACGGCCTGTATGTCCACGCGGGCGGCGATCTCGTCGATGTCGAGCCGTTCGAGGAGGGCCTGGATGTCGACCCGCTGCAACAACGCGTCGATGTCGACCCGAGCGAGGACGGCATCGAGATCGACCCGCTGGAGGAGCGCGTCGACGTCGATCTCGTCGAGCACCCGCTCGACGTCGACCCTCGAGACGACCTGGTCGACGTCCACGGCGCCGACCACGGGACTGATCACCGCACCGAGGAGCCGTTCGCCGATGTTCATCGGAGCCATCCTGCCAGGTCTCCCTCCGGGGTGAACTGTTGACTCCGACGGGGCCCGATTGCGGTCGGGCGATGGCCGCGATCCGACGCGTCGAGGTGCCGCGTCAGCGATCCCCGTGGCCATCGTGGGCCGAGGCGTTGCCGCGTTCGCGGTCGTCGCAGTGGCCGTCGCCGTGGCGGTGTGGCTCGGTGCTCCGGCGGCGCGCTCCTGCCGGCATGGGCGTTCGCGTTCGGTCGCGGCTACTACGTTGCCTGAGGCATGGCGGCATTCGAGAGCGTCACGATCTTCTATCCGATGTGGAACGAGGAGGCGACGATCGAGCGCGCCGTTGCGGCCGCGTTCGACGCCGGAGACCGTCTCGTCGCCAGCGGGCAGGTCAAGGGCTACGACGTTCTCATCGTCGACGACGCGTCCACCGACGCCACCGGGGCCCTGGCCGATGCTCTGTCTGCCACCGACGAGCGGGTCTCGGTGGTGCACCATCCCACCAACCGCAAGCTGGGCGGAGCGCTCAAGACCGGCTTCGCCAACGCCACCGGCGAGCTGATCCTCTACACCGACGCCGACCTTCCGTTCGACATGGTCGAGGCCGACAAGGCCATTCGGTTGATGCGCATCTACGAGGCCGACATCGTCAGCGCCTACCGCTTCGACCGCACCGGTGAGGGCGCCCGCCGGCTCGTCTACAGCTACGTGTACAACCACCTCGTGCAGGCCATGTTCGGCCTCCGCCTGCGCGACATGAACTTCGCCTTCAAGCTCGTGCGTAGGTCGGTGTTCGACCACGTCGAGCTGCGCAGCGAGGGGTCGTTCATCGATGTCGAGCTGCTTGCCCGAGCCCAACGTCTCGGGTTCGGGATCGTGCAGTTCGGTGTCGACTACTTCCCCCGCACGCGCGGGATCTCGACCCTGTCGTCCAACGCCGTCATCGCCAAGATCGTCCGGGAGATGCTCGAGCTGCGCACCGAGCTGCGGGCCATCGAGCCGCTGGCGCCCGAGCTGTTGTCCCGCGACGGAGGCTTCGCCCTCGGGGAGCTCGACCTCGAGCTCCCCGACGGCCGCACGGGCGCGGACGGCGCCGCGTGACGAGCAGCGGGGCCGCCGGACGGCGCCCCGACGGCGGGGCGCTGCTCGTCGTGAACGCCGACGACTACGGGTTGACCGAAGGCGTGTCGAGAGCGATCCTCCACGCCCACCGCGACGGCGTCGTCACCTCCACGTCCGTGCTGGCCCTCGCCCCCGGATTCGCCACCTCGGTCCGGTGGCTCGACGACGCGCCCGAGCTCGGCACCGGTGCCCACCTCGCCGCCGTCGGGGAGGATCCGCCGCTTCTGTCTGCTCGAGAGGTCCCGACCCTCGTCGATCGACAGGGTCGGCTGTGGTCGTCGTGGCGGGTGTTCCTCCCCCGAGCGGCGGCCGGCCGTATCGACCCGGACGACCTGCGTCGTGAGTTCGGTGCCCAGATCGAAGCCGTCCTCGGGGCGGGGGTCCACGTCGACCACCTCGACACCCACCAGAACCTGCACCTGTGGCCCATGGTCGCCGATGTCGTGCTCGACCTGGGTGAGGCCCACGACGTCCGCACCATCCGGGTCACCCGCTCGATCGGGCCCGGCCCCGTAGGCCTCACCGTGCGGCGCCTCGCCACCCGGCTCGAGGGAGAGCTGGCCCGGCGCGGCTGGCGTTGGCCGGAGGCGTCCACCGGGCTCGACGAGGCCGGCGGCCTCGACCTCGGCGCCATGGTCTCCGCTGTCGAGCGACTGGCCGCCACCGGCGCCCGCAGTGCGGAGCTGGCCACCCACCCCGGCGGCGCCTCCGACCCCGACCGCTACCGGTACCGCTGGTCCTACCGTTGGGAGGACGAGTACGCCGCCCTGCGCAGCGCCACGGTGAAGACCGCGATCGCCGAGCTGGGCTTCCGCCTCGGGACGTTCGCCGAGCTCGATCGGAGATCGGCGTGAAGCCGCCCCGCTCGCCGGCGGCCCGCCGGGTGCTGTCGCTCTGGGACGATGCGCCGAGCGGCGACCGCTTCCACACCGCCCTGCGGTGGTGGACCGCTCCGTTCGCCGCTCTCGAGCACGAGGTCCCGCTGGCGGGCGACATCCTCGAGGTCGGGTGCGGGCACGGCGTGTTCTCGACCTACCTCGCCATCACCTCCCGGGCTCGCCGCGTCGTCGGGGTCGACATCGACGCCGACAAGATCGCCCTGGCGCGCGATGCCGCCGAGCGACTGGCGCCCGGTGAGGGCGACGTGTCCTTCGAGGTGTCCCCGTCGGGGGAGGTGCCCACCATCGACGGCGGATGGCGGTCGATCGTGTTCGCCGACGTGCTCTACCTGCTGTCGAGGGAACGTCGGGACGCGTTGTTGGCCGAGTGCGCTACGGCCCTCGCCCCTGGCGGGCTCCTGGTGGTGAAGGAGGTCGACACCGCACCGCCGCTCAAGGCCAAGCTGGCCCAGTGGCAGGAGGTGCTGGCAACCCGGGTGCTCAAGATCACCGACGGGGAGACCCTCGATTTCCCATCCGCGGTCGAGCTCGAAGGCGTGGTGGCCGGCCTGGGGCTGTCGACCATGGCCAAGCACATCGACCGCGGCTACCTGCACCCACACTGCGTCGTGCTCGGCACCAAGCCGGTCGACACCCCCGCTGTCTGAGGCACCGGGATGGGTGAGCGACTCGACCGGTGGCGCCGACAGGCCCGGGTCCTGCGCCTGACCGTCCGCCGTGGAACCCACTGGGCGGTGGTCAAGGTGCGCGGGCGGCGGGCGGACGACGCCCGCCGGGCCGAGCTCGAGGAGCACTTCGCCATCCGTTCGGCCGAGGACGTCGCACGCGAACTGGGTCAGATGAAGGGCGCGGTGATGAAGCTGGGCCAGATGGTGGGCTTCATCGCCGACGGACTGCCGCCCGCAGCTCAGGAGTCGCTCGCCCAGCTGCAGCAGGACGCTCCGGCGATGGCGCCGAGCCTGGCCGCCCAGGTGGTGCTCGAGGAGCTGGGCCGACCGCCCGAACGGCTCTTCCTCGAATGGGACCCGGTGCCGGTCGCGGCGGCGTCGGTCGGCCAGGTCCATCGGGCCGTGCTGGCCGACGGTCGACGGGTGGCGGTGAAGGTGCAGTACCCGGGCGTCGACCGGGCCATCCGCAGCGACCTCGACAACGCCGAGCGCCTCTACCCGCTGCTGTCGTCGTTCACCCTCCCGGGCATCGACGTCCACGCCCTCGTCGACGAGCTCCGCCGCCGCATGGCCGACGAGCTCGACTACCGCCACGAGGCCTCCGCCCAGGAAGCTTTCGCCGATCGCTACCGCGGTCACCCCTTCGTGCGCGTCCCCCGGGTGGTACCCGAGCGCTCGGCCCGTCGGGTGCTCACCAGCGAGTGGGTCGACGGCGCCACGTTCGCCGAGCTGTTCGACGGGGCGACGCCGGGCATGCGCCAGCACGTGGCCGAGGTGGTGTTCCGGTTCGTGCAGGGGTCGCTCCACGAGCACCGCAGCTTCAACGCCGATCCGCATCCGGGCAACTACCGCTTCCATCCCGACGGCACCGTCACCTTCCTCGACTTCGGCCTGGTCAAGTCGTTCACGCCCACCGAGTACGAGGCGCTGGTGCCCACCATCGACCACGTGCTCGCCGGCGACGCCGCAGGGCTGGTCGTGGCGATGGAGCGCGCCGGGTTCCTCCACGCCGGCCACGGCCTCGACCCGGACCGGGTCTTCCAGACGGTCAGCGCCCCCTATCTCGCCTACCTCGACGAGGCCTACACGTTCACCCCGGACTACGCCCGGGTGGCGATGACGGCGCTGCTCGACGTGCGCGGTCCCAACGCCGACGTGCTCGCCGCGCTCGACATGCCCCCGAGCTTCGTGCTGCTGGACCGCGTGGTGTGGGGCGTGAGCTCGCTGCTGGGGCGGCTGCAGGCGCACAACCGTTGGCGCGGGATCCTCGAGGAGTATCTCCACGGCGCCGCCCCGGTCACCGACCTGGGCCTGGAGGAGCAGCGTTGGCGCCTGGGTCGGGCCGGGCCCGGCGCTCGATGAGCGAGCCCTAGAAGAGCGTGTCGGACGGCGGGGGCGGTTCTGGGTGCAGCGGATCGGGGACCTCGGGCTCGACCGGTTCGATCGGGTCGGGCTCGCCCGGCTCGGGTTCTGGCTCGTTGCCGACGGCGCCGAGCACCTCAGGTGAGGCCGGCGCGTCGTCGAGGAAGCGGGTGGCGATCAGGAACCCCTCGGCCCGCTCCGCCAGCGGGTAGCGGGCGACGAGAGCGTGGAAGGCGGGGGAGTGGTCGGCGTGGACGAGGTGGGCCAGCTCGTGCACGAGCACGTAGTCGAGGACCCACGGCGGCCACGCCGCCAGCCGGTTGGAGATGCGGATGTGACCCTTCCACGGCGAGCATGACCCCCAGCGGGCGCGTTGCTCGGCCCAGATGACCGAGGCGGGCTCGGGGAACCGGTATCGGCGGGCGAGCTGGGCGGCGCGGGCCTCGAGGTCGACGCTGGCGGCGCGCACCTTGCGCTCGAGCCGGGGGACCAGCGTCGAGATGTGGCGGTCGAGCTCGTCCCGGTCCATGCCGGCGGGGGCCTGCACCCTGATCACGCCGTCGACCACGGTTGCCTGCACGGACTTGCGCCGGCGGGCGCTGAACACCACCTCGACCGGCATCGGCGCGTAGGTCGGCGGCGTCACAGCTGGCTCGGGATGGTGAGCTCGTCGGGGTCGACGAGCACGACACGCGGACCGACCACCAGGCCGTCGCCATGGTGGGTGACCCGCAGGCCGGCGAGGTTGGGCAGGCGCTCCCAGGGCAGGCCGGCATCCCGCTCGACGGCCCCGATCACCCCGCCGTGGCTGACGACCAGGACCTCGGCACCGTCGTAGGTGAGGTGCACCCGGTCGAGGGCGGCGCGCACCCGCCGGATCAGGTCGTCGTGGCCTTCGTAGCCGGTCGGCCGCTTCTCCTCGGCGAGGTAGCCGGGCCAGCGCTGCTCGATCTGCCCACGGGTCAGGCCTTCCCACTCACCGGCATCGCGTTCGACCAGGTCGGCCTCGAGCACGACCGGACCGACGCCGAGGTGGTTGCTGATGAGCCGGGCCGTCTCGAGGGCCCGGATGAGCGGAGAGGCGACGATGACGTCGACCGCGCCGACCCTGCCGGCGGCGTGGAGGGCCTGGAGGCGGCCGAGCTCGGTGAGAGCTGGATCGGCCCGGCCCTGCCAGCGGCCGACCGCGTTCCACTCCGACTGGCCGTGGCGGACGAGCAGCATCTCGGTCACGGGGCGACGGTACCCGCGCCCTCTGACAGGCCTCGACCACCGTCGACGCCCCAGGGGCCTGATCCGACCCCGGAACTACGCTGGTGCGTCGTGGCCACCCTCCGACTGTTCGCCGCCGCGCGGGAGGCCGCCGGGACCGGTCACGACTCCGTGCCGGGCGCCACCGTCGGCGCCGTGCTCGACGAGGCGGTCCGTCGATATGGTCCCTCGTTCGCCGCCGTGCTGGGGTCGAGCCGGGTGTGGCGCAACGGCGAACCGGCCGACAGGGCCGATGACGTCGCCGACGCCGACGAGGTCGCCGTCCTTCCCCCGGTGTCGGGCGGCTGCCGGTGACCGTCAGCGCAGCGCCGGCGGCGAGTCGCCTGGCCTACGTCCCGAAGGTCGATGGTCCCCACGGCCGGCTCGGGCTGCTCTGGTTCCTCGCCGCGGTCGGCGCGTGTGTCGGGGGCTACGTCGGGGTCGGCCTGCTGTTCACGGCGGTGGCCGCTGTCGCCGCCCTGCAGACCTCGGTGGCCTGGCACCGCGCCGGACACGACGACGACCGCTTCGTCGCCGGCGCCGCCACGGTCCTCGTCGGGCTGGCCGCCCTGCTCGGCACCGCGACCGCCGGATTGGCCATGGTCGTCGGTGCGGTCGGGTCGGTCGTGGCCGCCGCCGTGGCGGCGGAGCGTTCCGAGCCGGTGGTCGTGCGAGCCGGTCGGACGGTGCGCACGTGGGCGCTCCCCGCGCTCGCGGCGGCGTCGGTGGTCGCCATCGCCCGAGAGGACCTCGGTGCCTTCGTCATCTTGCTCGTCCTGGTGAGCGCCTACGAGATGGGCGACTACCTCGTCGGTACCGGCGCCAACGGCGTCGTGGAGGGTCCCATCGCCGGCATCGCCGCGGTGCTCGTGCTCACCTTCACCGAGGCGGTGTTCCAGCTGGGGCCCTTCGACGCCCGGGCGGCATGGGTGTTCGGGGGCATGGTCGCGGCCCTCGCTCCGCTCGGAGCGCCCATCGCATCGGCACTCGCCCCCTCCGCCGATGCCAAGGTTCCGGCCCTGCGCCGTCTCGACGCCTGGCTGGTGCTGGCGCCGGTGTGGTGCTGGCTTCTCTGGGACTACCTGGGATGACCCGGTAGCCTGTGGCGCACCGGGTGCGGTCGGTGACCGACCGCCCTACGGCGAGCCGTCGTCGACGCCCGGCGATGGGTCCATCGACGGTGGAGGTCTCACGGTGAGGAGACCTCGATGAGGAAGCAGGTCCGGCATGAGCGAGAACGACGCACCGATCGACGACACGACCGCCCTCGAGGTCGTCGGGTTGACGCCGGAAGGGCTCCCCGGGGTCGGGCCCGAGGCACTGCGTGGCGCCCGTGACGAGGCGGTCTCGATCGAGACCGGCCTGTCGTTCCTGCGGCGCAAGGTTCAGACCCCGCTCGACGTGGTCCGCAGCGAGCTCGAGCAACGGGCGAACGGTCACACGAGCGACCTGGCGTCGCTGGTCGAGGACCTGCCCCGTCTACTCAGCGAGCACTCCGGTCCCGGTGGTGGGCGCCAGCCCCAGACCCTCGAGCCCACCCAGGTCGACCCGGAGCTGTCCGCCGAGCTCGATCTGCTCACCGACGGCGGCATGCGGGTCGCCCTGCTTCCGACCTCCAGCGACGAGGAGCTCGTGGAGCTGGCCGGTTCTCTCGACACCCTCGAGCGGAAGGTCTCCCGCCGCCGCCGGGTGCTGCATCGCACGATCGACCTCCTGAACGGGGAGCTGGCCCACCGCTACGGCAGCGGCGAGGTCACCGTCGACGGTGCCCTGGCCGACAGCTCGCACGAGTCCGACTGACTCCTGCGGGGCCGCGGGGTGTCGGTGGACGGGTGCGCCCCTAGGTTGGTGAGGTCATGAGGTCGCTCGCCGTGCTCTCGATGCACACCTCGCCGTTGGCCCAGCCCGGCAGTGGTGACTCGGGGGGGATGAACGTGTACGTGCGCGAGCTGGTGGCCGCGCTCGCCCAGGCGGGAGTGCGCTCCGAGGTCTACGTGCGACGGTGGGCACCGGACCTGCCCGACGTGGTCGACGTGGAGCCCGGGTTCCGGGTCGTGCACGTCGACGCCGGTCCGCCCGAGCTGGCCAAGGAAGAGCTCCCGGAGCTCGTCGACGAGTACACCGAGGCGGTTGGGCGCCACCTGCGGCGAAGCGGTGGCCCCGACGCCATCCACGCCAACTACTGGCTGTCCGGCGTGGCCGGGCACCGCCTGAAGCACGAGCTGTCGCTGCCGCTGGTGTCGACCTTCCACACCCTCGCCCGGGTGAAGGCCGAGACCGGCGACCCCGAGCCCGACCGGCGGGTGGAGGCCGAGACCGAGGTCATCGCCTGCTCCGACGCCATCCTCGCCAACTGCGCCGCCGAGGTCACCCAGCTGGTGGAGTTGTACGGCGCCGATCCGGGTCGTATCGAGATCGTGCCTCCCGGCGTCGACCACGCCTTCTTCTCCCCGGGGCACCGGGGCGGGGCCCGCGCCGCCCTCGGTCTGGGTGAGCACCCTGTCCTGCTGTTCGTGGGTCGCATCCAGCCGTTGAAGGGGCTCACCGTCGCCATCGAGGCCCTGGCCGAGCTGTCCGAGGCCCATCCCGACGCGGTGCTCGTCGCCGTCGGTGGCCAGAGCGGCCCCGGCGGCGAAGCCGAGATGGCTGCCGCCCGAGCTCTCATCGCCCGGCACGGGCTGATCGAACGGGTGCGGTTCGTCCCGCCCCAGCCCCACCACGTGCTGTCGACCTACTACCGCGCCGCTGACGTGTGCATCGTGCCGAGCCGGTCGGAGTCGTTCGGCCTCGTCGCCCTCGAGGCGGCGGCGTGCGGCATCCCGGTCGTGGCGGCGGCCGTGGGTGGACTGCGCACGCTGGTCGATGACGGCGTCACCGGCATCCTCGTCGACACCCGTGATCCTGGCGACTACGCCCGTGCCGTCGCCGAGGTGCTCGACCGTCCCGGGCTGGCCGAACGGATGAGCGGCGCCGCCGCGGCGGAGGCCCGGGGCTACACCTGGTCGACCACAGCCGCTCGTCTGCGTCGCCTCTACGCCGACCTCACGGCGCGGACCCCTGTCACCTGCAGCTGAACGCCCGAACCGCGGAGTCCGCCATGGCCGATGAGATCGCCGACCCCCAGACCCTCGACGCCCTGTCGGACGTGATCGATGCCTGGCTCGCTGACGAGTTGGAGCAGAACCCTGTCGTCGCCGCCGTCGAGCGGGGCGAGCCGGGGGAGCGGCGGTGGTACGTGCGGGTGCGGGGTGAGACCAAGGACGTCTACACGGTCTGGTTCACGCTCGAGCAGCGGTCGCTGCAGTTCGAGACCTACGTGACGCCGGCGCCGGAGGAGAACCCCTCGGCGTTCTACGAGCACCTCCTGCGCCGCAACCGCAAGCTGCACGGCATGGCGTTCTGCATCGGGGAGGAGGATGCGGTCTTCCTCGCCGGGTCCCTGCCGTTCCACGCCGTCGACCGGGGCGAGCTCGACCGCATCCTCGGGTCGATCTACGCCTACGTGGAGCTGTGCTTCCGTCCGGCGCTGCGCATCGGCTTCGCGTCCCGGTTCGGCACCGCCTGACCAGGCCGAGGGCCGTTCGACCTATTTCATTCACTTTCATTGCTTTTCGCTCGCCCGCTCCGTACGGTGGCGCTCAGCCCGGGCGGGCCGAGCCAGACAAGGAACCCATCGGGGAAGTGGGGCCATCTCGCCGGACGCCCGGGCCACCAACTCTCCTCGTCGGGGCGGTCGCCGTGATGGTTTGCGGCGCCGTCGCCGAGCGGGTGACGCACTAGCGTCAGGCCCATGGTGCGCCTGGAGATCCTCGGGGGTGGTCGCATGGGCGAGGCCCTGCTCGGTGGCCTGGTGGCCTCCGGGTGGGCGCGCCCCGACGAGCTGGCGGTGGTCGAGCGCCTCGACGACCGTCGCAAGGAGCTGGCCGAGGCCTTCCCGGAGGTGCACGTCCTGGCCGAGCCGGTGGCCGCCGACGGCGCGGTGATCGCGGTGAAGCCCGGTGACGTGGTCGACACGTGCCGCGCGCTGGGCGCGATCGGGGTGCCCCGCGTGCTGTCCATCGCCGCCGGTGTCACCACCGCCGCCATCGAGGAGGCGGTCGGACCCGACGTCGCCGTCGTCCGGGCCATGCCGAACACCCCTGCCGTCGTTGGCGCCGGGGCCTCGGCGATCGCCGCCGGCACCACCGCGGGCGACGCCGACCTCGACTGGGCCGAATCCGTGCTCGAGGCCGTCGGGGTGGTGGTGAGGGTGGGCGAGGACAAGCTCGACGCCGTCACCGGGCTCTCCGGATCCGGTCCCGCCTACGTGTTCGTGCTGGCCGAGAGCATGATCGAGGCCGGTGTGCTGGTGGGCCTGCCGCGCGATGTCGCCGAGGTGCTCGCCGTCCAGACCATCCTCGGCTCGGGGGCGCTGCTCCAGTCGAGCGACGAGCCTGCCGCCGCCCTACGGGCTGCGGTCACCTCGCCTGGTGGTACGACCGCCGCCGGGCTGCGGGCGCTCGAGGTGGGCGGGTTGCGGGCGGCGGTGCTCGACGCGGTGGTCGCCGCGTCCGAGCGCTCGGCCGAGCTCGGCCGGGCCTGACGCCCGGTACCCTGCCCCCCGCCATGGCGCCGCGCTACGAGACCATCACCTTCCTGTCCGACTACGGGCGGACCGACGAGTTCGTCGGGGTGGTCCACTCGGTGATCCGCTCGATCGCCCCCGAGGTGGCGGTGATCGACCTCACCCACGACATCCCTCCTTACGACGTGCGCGCCGGTGGGCTCGCTCTCGCCCGGGCCACCCCCTACCTCTGCCCCGGTGTGGTCGTGGCCGTGGTCGACCCGCAGGTGGGTACGTCCCGGCGCCCGATCGCGGTCGAGGTCGGCGACGGCGCCTCGGTGCTGGTCGGTCCCGACAACGGAGTGCTGGCCCCGGCGGTCGCCTTGTGCGGGGGTGCGACGCGAGCGGTGCACATCGCGGAGCCCGAGTACCTCCTTCCCGGCGAGGCCACCACCTTCGACGGGCGCGACGTGTTCGCCCCGGCCGCCGCCCACCTCTGCCTCGGCGTCGACCTGGCCGAGCTCGGTCCCGCCATCGACCCGGTGTCGCTCTTTCCGGCCATGGTGCCGCTGCCTCGCGAAGAGGACGGTCGCCTGCACGCCGAGGTGCTGTGGGTCGACCGCTACGGCAACGCCCAGCTCAACGTCGACCCGGACGAGCTCGCTCCGTTCGACGACGATGTCCGCCTGGTGATGGCCGACGGGGCCCGCAGTGCCCGCCGGGTCGCCGCCTTCGCCGAGCTCGATCGGAACGAGCTCGGCCTGATCACCGATGCCTACGGGCTGGTGGCCGTGGTGCTCGACCGTCGATCGGCGGCTCAGGAGCTCGGGCTGTCGTCGGGCTCCGAGGTGACCATCGAGATCCTCGACGAGCAGGGCCGCCCCGGGACCACGACTCCTGTCAATCTCGGCCCCCGTCCTGTCGATCTCGGCCCCCGTCCTGTCGATCTCGGCACCCGCCAGCAGTAGGAGCATCTGTGCGACCCGGAACCGTCATCACCATCGGCCTGCTGTTGCTGATCATCCTCGGCGCCGCGTTCCTGCAGCTGTTCGTGTTCGCCCGCTGACGGGAGACGGCTCAGGACGCCAGCACCCGTTCCCTCGGGGCGGCGGCGTCGTCCGGAGCGGGTGCACGCCAGGCCAACGGCTCGGGTAGTGGGCTGGCCACGGTCGTGGAGCCGGCGTTGGTGATCAGGAACCCGACGAAGATGATCGAGATGCCGGCGACGAGGGAGATGGCGAACCCGTCCATCTCGTCGACGACGGAGTTGAGCACGCCGCCGGCGCTGAGCACGATGGTGCCGAGGGCGATGAACAGGTTGGCGAGGGCCAGGCGTCCGGCGGGGAGGGTGGTCGGCGCGCCCGGGCGCCGCCGTCCTCGGATCAGCCGCCAGGCGCTCCAGAGCGCCCCCACGAAGATCACGGTGGCGGCCACACCCGACGCCACCGCGGCCGCGATGCGTGGCCCGGCCTCGAACACGTCCTTCCCCTGCGGCAGCACGTCGGGCTCGATGGGCCCGATGATCGGAGCGCTCACCACCAAACCGGTGCAGAACGCCGAGAGCATGGCCACGATCGCCATCCACCGTCGTCCATGGTTGGGTCCGGCGAGCAGCTCGACGGTGCCGAGAGCGAGGAACGGCACGTTGAGGATGGCGCCGAACAGGTAGAAGGCCTTGAACGACCACTCGCCCCAGCCGACGGCGGCGCCCAGCCACAACGACGCCGAACCGGCTGCGAACAGGAACAACGAGATCGTCCAGGCCGCCTCGTGGCGACGTCGCCGGGCCAGCCACCGGTCGAGTGTGGACAGCGCGAACGCCAGCGACACCAGCGTCGCCGAGGCGGCCAGCGCGGCGTGCAGCGACATGGCGACAGCGTAGGGCGCCCGGTGCGGTGGTCCCGATCGGCGGTCTCGCGGAGTGGTCGACGCTCCCGCGGACCGGACCTCGTGACTTTGTGAACGCACGAACGTGGTCGGTAGCGTGGGGGTCGTGGACCGCTCCCGGCGACGCATCCCCGAGGCCACGGTGGCCAGATTGCCGGTCTATCTCCGCACCCTCGTGGAGCTCCATGCCGAGCAGACGACCACGATCTCGTCGGAGCGTCTGGCCGAGATGGCGGGCGTGAACGCCGCCAAGGTCCGCAAGGACCTCTCCTACCTCGGCTCCTACGGCACCCGAGGTGTCGGCTACGACGTGGAGTTCCTCCTCTACCAGATGAGCCGCGAGCTCGGTCTCACCAAGGACTGGCCCGTCGTGATCGTCGGCGTGGGCAACCTCGGTGCCGCCCTCGCCAACTACGGCGGCTTCAGCGAACGGGGCTTCCCGGTGGCGGCGCTCGTCGATGCCGACCGGAAGAAGGTCGGCACCATGCTCGGCGAGCACGAGATCCGCCACGTCGACGAACTACCCGAGCTGGTCACCAGCCGGGGCATCGCCATCGGCATCATCGCCACCCCCGCCGGTGGTGCCCAGGATGTCGCCGATCGGCTCGTCGGCGCGGGGATCACCTCCATCCTCAACTTCGCTCCTGCGGTGCTGTCGGTGCCCCCCGAAGCCTCCCTCCGCAAGGTCGATCTGGCCCTGGAGCTGCAGATCCTCAGCTTCTACCGCCAGCGCGACGGTGCCGGGTCCGACCCCGCCGACACCGGCCCCGGCGGACCCACCCAGTCGGTCGACGCCTCGGAGCCCGTCGCCTGATGCCCCTCGACCCGCCGCTCTACCCGGTGAACCTGGTCGTCGCCGGCCGGCGGTGCCTCGTGGTCGGAGGCGGTCGGGTGGCGCTCCAGAAGGTGCGGGAGCTGGTGGTCTGCGGTGCCCTCGTCGACGTGGTGGCCCCTCGGATCGACCCGGATGTCGCCGCCCTGGCCGGTGTGACCAGCCATGAGCGGCGCTACGAGCCCGGTGAGGCCGGCGGTTACCGGCTGGTGATCGCTGCCACCGACGACCCTGACGTGAATCGCACGGTGCGCCACGACGCCGACGGGGCCGGGGTGTGGGTGAACAGCGCCGACGACCCGGAGAACTGCACCTTCACCCTGCCGGCTCGAGTGCGGCAGGGACCGCTGCTCGTGACCTTCTCCACCAGCGGGCGCTCGCCGGCGTTGTCAAAGTGGATGCGGCGCCGCTTCGCCTCCGAGATCGGGCCGGAATACCTCACCCTGCTCGAGATGCTGGAACAAGAGAGGGTCCGTCTCCAGGAGGCGGGATCGCCGACCGAGGGTCTCGACTGGCAGCGAGCGCTCGATTCGGGGATGCTTGATCTCGTCCGCGAGGGTCACCTCGCCGAAGCCAAGGAGCGCCTCCAGGCGTGTCTGTCGTCGTCCTCGGACTGAACCACCGGACTGTTCCCCTCGATCTGCTCGAGCGGGTCACTGTCGACGACTCCCGTCTGCCCAAGGCGCTGCACGACGTGATGTCCCGCGATCACATCAGTGAGGCGGTCATCCTCTCGACCTGCAACCGCACCGAGGTCTACGTCGTCGCCGAGAAGTTCCACCCGGCCTACGCCGAACTGCGCAACTTCCTGTCGGAGCTGGCCATGGTGCCGCCCGACGAGCTGGCCGATCATCTCTACGTCCACGACGGCGCCGAGGCCGCGCAGCACCTCTTCGCCGTCGCCGCCGGCATCGACTCCGCCGTCGTCGGCGAGGCCGAGATCCTCGGTCAGGTCCGCCACGCGTGGGAGCGGGCCCAGGAGGAGGAGGCAGCTGGTTCGCAGGTGAACCTCCTGTTCCGCCACGCCATCGAAGTGGGCAAGCGGGCTCGTACCGAGACCGAGATCGGGCGCCACGTCGCGTCCGTCTCCAGTGCCGCGGTGGCGATGGCCGCCGAGCGGCTCGGCTCGCTGGAGGGCCGCAGCATCCTCGTGATGGGTGCCGGCGAGGTGGGCGAGGGAATGGTGAAGGCCCTGTCGACCAACGGCGTGACCGACATCCGCATCGCCAACCGCACCTGGGCCCGGGCCGAGGAGCTGGCCGAGCGCCTCGGCGGGCAGGCGATCCGCCTGGTCGACCTCGACGCCTCGCTGGTGGAGGTCGATCTGCTGCTCACCGGCACCGGAGCCACCTCGATGCTCATCGAGCACTCCGATGTGGCCCGCGTGATGGAACGGCGTGACGGTCGTCCGATCCTGGTGGTCGACGTGGCCGTCCCCCGCGACGTCGATCCCTCCGCCGCCGACCTCGCCGGCGTCACCCTGCTCGACATGGACGATCTGCGGGCCTTCGCCGAGGCGGGCCAGGCCGAGCGTCGCCGTGAGGTCGCCGTTGTGCGGTCGATGATCGTCGGCGAGGTCGAGCGCTTCTTGTCGGTCAGCTCCGCCCGCGAGGTCGCCCCGCTGGTCGCGGCGCTCCGTGAGGAGGGTGAGGACGTCCGTCGGGCCGAGCTCGAGCGCTTCCGCTCCCGGCTCGGCGAGCTCGACGAGCGTCAGCTCGATGCCGTGGAGGCCCTGACCCACGGCATCGTCGCCAAGCTGCTGCACCAGCCGACCGTCGGCCTGAAGTCGGCGGCCGGCACGCCCAAGGGCGAGCGCCTGGCCGAGGCCCTGCGCGACCTCTTCGATCTGTAGCCGGCCGACCGCGGTGACCGGCGAGAGCGCGGTGCACGTCCGAGCGGCGACGCGCGGCAGCGCCCTGGCGCTCTGGCAGAGCGAGCACGTGGCCGCCGCGCTGGTGGCGGCGGGCCGGGAGCGCGACCTCGACGTCACCGTCGAGCTGGTCGTGGTCGAGACCGTGGCCGACGTCCGCCTCGACATCCCCATCTGGGAGATGGGTGGCAAGGGGGTGTTCGTCAAGGAGGTGCAGGCCGCGTTGCTCGACGGGCGAGCCGACATCGCCGTGCACTCGGCCAAGGACCTGCCGGCGATCACACCCGAGGAGCTGGTCGTCGGCGCCGTGCCGGAGCGAGCCGATGCCCGCGACGTGTTGATCGGCTCCACCCTCGCCGGGCTCGGTGTGGGCGCCCTCGTCGCCACCGGCTCGGTGCGGCGGAGGGCCCAGTTGGCCTGGCTGCGGCCCGACCTCACCTTCGTCGGACTGCGCGGCAACATCGCCACCCGACTGGCCAAGGCCGATGGGGTCGACGCCATCGTGATGGCGGCCGCCGCCCTCGACCGGCTCGGGCTCGACCTCGGCGACCGCACTGCCGAGGTGCTCGGCCCTGACGTCATGGTCCCGCAGGTCGGTCAGGGCGCGTTGGCGATCGAGTGCCGAGCCGACGACCGCACGACCCTCGCTCTGCTGACGGCGCTCGACCACGACACCACCCGGGCCGCGGTGGAGGCCGAGCGGGCGTTCCTGGCCGAGCTCGGCGGCGACTGCGACCTGCCCGCCGGCGCGTACGCCACGCTCGAAGGCGGGCAGCTCACCATCGAGGGCCTCCTGGCGTCGATGGACGGCCATGTGGTGTTGCGGGAGCGTCGCTCGGTGCCCGTCGTCGAGGGCCCAGCGACCGGTCGGGCGGTGGCCCGCCACCTGCTCGACGACGCCGGCGGCAGCTCCCTCCTCACCCGCTGAGTTCCCGGGCCGGTCCCCCTTCAGTTCGGCGGCGCCCGGAGGGCGGCGGCGGTGAGCTGGGCGAGGGTGGCTGACGCGCCCACGACGTCGTGGCGGGGGAGGGTCCGGTCGTCGATCACGACGATGGCCCAGGCGTCGCGGGCGGTGTCGACGAGGGGGTAGAGGCCGTAGCGGTTCGGCGCCGACACGGTGGCGGCGGCGTCGTCTCCGCGCAGCCGGTCCCGCCACACGCCGAGCCCGAACGTGGGCACGCCGGTGTCGGCGACCCACGGCTCGTCGTGGGTGTCGAGGCGCACGGTCTGGTCGAGCAGCATCTCCCGCCACGATCCGGCGCTGAGGATCTCGACGTCCCCGGCCCGACCGTCGTCGCGGAGGACGTCGAGGAACCGGCCGAGGTCGTCGGCCGTGGTGGACCCGTCGGTGGCGAGAAGTCCGCCGGTGCTCGACGGGTCGGCGAAGGTGGTGACCGTCATCGTCGTCGGGTCGGCGAGGCGTTCCCGGAACAGCTGGTCCCAGGGGCGCCCGGTGACGGTCTCCGCCAGGCGGGCGGCCACGTGAGCGTCGAGGGCGGTGACGGTCAGCGCCCCGCCCGGCGGGTGGACGAGGGGCGAGGCACCGATGGCGGCGTCGCACGCCGCCGGCGTCGGGTCGTCGCACTCGACCGCGAGAGGGAGTCCCGACGTGTGCGACAGGAGTTGGCGCAGGGTGATGGTGGACGCCGTGCCCGTCATCCAGGGCAGGTGGGCGCCGACGGGTTCGTCCAGCCCGACGGACCCGTCGTCGACGAGGGTCAGCAGCACGGTCGCCACCAGCCAGAACGACGTCTCGGCGAGCGGAACCGGTGTGGCGGGTCCGACGGCGCCGACGGTGTGCAGGTGTGGTGCACCGTCGGCGGGTTCGACGATCAGAGCGGCCCCGACCAGGCCGTCCCGATCCACCCGCTCCGTCAGGAGCTCGTCGACGAGCTCGAGGGTCGGGCGGGGGTACGTCGTGCCCGGAGCCCCGCCGTCGACCTCCGTCGGGTCGGGCTCGATCCCTCGGTCCTCGCCGCTCCCGCCGCAGGCGCCGATCATCAGAGCCAGCGCCGCGAGAACGGTCAGAAGCGGGCGCCCACCGCCCCGACGGCGGTTTCGGCCCCGGCGGTCGGTCGGGTCGATGTCGGACGGCTCCGTCGCCGGTGCCACCATGGCGGCGTCACCGGAACGGGGGAGGCGCGTCATCGCGGACGAGGGTACGGGCACGACCAGCTCCGAGACCGGTCGGGCGCCCGATGAGGATCGCCCGGTCGGCGTCGGGCCGTACCCCCGGCCGTGGCCCGACGACGCCCGTCTCGACCCTGCCTTGTTGGCGGACGGTGATCGTCGCAACGTCGTCGACCGCTATCGGTACTGGACCAACGAGGCCATCGTCGCTGACCTCGACTCCCGCCGGCACGGCTTCCACGTCGCCATCGAGAACTGGCAGCACGACCTCAACATCGGAACCGTCATCCGCACTGCGAACGCGTTCAACGCGGAAGGGGTGCACGTCGTCGGTCGGCGTCGGTTCAATCGCCGTGGTGCGATGGTCACCGACCGGTACCTGCACCTCCACCACCACGAGACGGTGGCCGGCCTGCTCGACTGGGCGGCCGACCAGCAGCTGCCCGTGATCGGCATCGACATCGTCCCCGGCTCGGTGCCGCTGGAGTCGGTCGTGCTCCCCGTGCGGTGCGTGCTGTTGTTCGGCCAGGAGGGTCCGGGCCTCTCCGAGGAGGCCTGCGGGGCGGCCGAGGTGGTCTGCTCGATCGCCCAGTTCGGGTCGACCCGCTCGATCAACGTGGGAGTGGCGGCCGGCATCGCCATGCACGCATGGGTGCGACAGCACGCCGGCCCGGGCCCGGTCGACGGCGCGGGCTCGGATCAGGTGACTCCGGCCACCTCGTAGCCGGCCTCGTCGATGGCGGCGCGGAGGTCATCGTCGGTTGCGTCGCCGGTGACGGCGACGGTGCGGTGGTCGACGTCGACGTAGACCTCCTCGACTCCCGTGACCACGGCGACCTCGGACTCGATGGCGTCCCTGCAGTGCGTGCAGGAGATGCCGGGGACGGAGTAGGTGCGGAGCGTCATGGGGTCGAGCGTCGCGTCGGGCCCGTCATACCCCCTACCCCTCTGAATCGGCCGATAGGATGGGCGGCATGGCGACTC
>DATDIY010000035.1:0-5632 GCA_036520815.1 Acidimicrobiales bacterium | reverse complement strand
ACCACCACCGGGTCGACGCCGGGTAGCAGCGGCAGCCAGAGCTCCCGCTGGGCCCATCCCGGCAGCAGGCCCACCGCGGCGGGGGCGATCACGGCGTAGGCGGGGCGAGCGGCGAGCGGCAGCGGCGGCACCATGAGCCAGCGAGCCGCCTCTCGGGCCTGCGAGCCGGCCCGAAGCTCGGGCCGAACGGAACGGAAGTAGCTGCGCAGCTCGGCCACCGAACGGGCGGGCGGCTCTCCGCCGAGCAACTCGCACAGCACGGCCATCTCGGCCACGTAGCGGTCGGCGTCCTCGGCGGTGAGGGGCTCGGTGCCGTAGCGCTCGTAGGCCCGCAGGAAGCTGTCGACCTCGGCGTGGTGCACCCAGGCCACCAGGTGCGGATCCGAGGCGGCGTAGGCCCGGCCGTCGGGCGCGGTGCCGACCACCGCCTCGTGCACCCGCTTGACGGTGGCGATGGCCTGCTCGGCCTGGGCCGTCGTGCCGTAGGTGGTGGTGGCCACGTAGAGCGCGGTGCGGGCCAAGCGGTGATCGGGGTGGTGGCGGTAGTCGGAGTGGTCGGCGACGCCGGCCATCGCCAGCGGATGGAGCATCTGCAGAAGCAGGGCTCGGAGCCCGCCGACGAACATGGAGGCGTCGGAGTGGATCCGCCACGTCACGCTCTCCGGGCCGAACAGGCCAGGGTCGCCTTCGACCGGCGCGCTGAGGTCACGGACCGGGGGTCGGTCGCCGGCGACCATCCGTCGCACCCCGCGCCCGAGCTGACCGCGCACGACGCCGACCGCCGACTCGATGGTGGAACCCACCGCGGACCCGACGGCGTCGCCCAGCGTCGTCACCGGTGTGACGACGGGGGCGGTCACGGATCGCAGCGAGATCTCGGGCACGAACTCGAGGGTAGGGGCGTCGCCCTCGCGAATCGGGGTCCGGCGCCCGACGTCACACGCCGGCGTGCTTTCAGCAGCAGCCGCCGGCTGCCGCTGGCGTGGCTCGACCGAGCTCCACCGCCGCGCTCGTGGCTCCCGGGCTGCAGCACACGCCACCCTCGTGCTCGCCCAGGACCGTGTTGCTGAGCTGGTCGGTGTCGCCGGTCTTCACGTACCACTCCCACTGGGCACCGTCGGGGTCGCTCACCCAGGTCTCGACCTTCTCGGCGTAGCAGCACACGGTGTCGTCCACCCCGGTGGTCTCCACGCCCGTCACCGAGAGCCGGGCCTCGGCCGCCACGACCTCGGCGGCCGACTCGGTCTCGACGCCGAGGTGGTTGAGCGTGCCGCCCTCGGCGCCCTCGAACAGCACCAGCTTCAACGGAGGATCGGCGATGGCGAAGTTGGCGTAGCCGGGTTTGCGCTTGGCCGGCTCGGTGGCGAACAGCTTGGAGTAGAAGTCGACGGCGGCGTCGAGGTCGGTGACGTTCAGGGCGAGCTGCAAGCGGGACACGGGTGCCTCCTGGCGGTACGCTTCATTTCGACGAATGTCGATGTGAGGACTGTACCAACAGATCGATGAATGTCAATATGTTCTTCGGGTGCAGGAAGGCCCGCCTCGAACCCGCCGCAGGAGGTCCCGGAGATGGACGAACGAAGCGATCTCACGGTGTGGTGCTGCACGCCGGTGTCGGCCGGGCTGGGGGAGACCGAGGCGGGCGAGCTGGCGACGGTGTTCAAGGCCCTGGCCGATCCGGTGCGGCTGCGCCTGCTCTCGATGGTGGCGTCGGTCGGCGACGGCGAGGTGTGCGCCTGCGACATGGTCGCCCCCGTCGGGCGCTCCCAGCCGACGGTCTCGCACCACATGTCCCTCCTGGTCGACGCCGGTCTCGTCACGCGCGAGCAGCGAGGGAAGTGGGCCTGGTACCGCCTCGACCGGTCGCGGCTCGAGATGATCCGCTCGGTGCTCGATCCCGATGCGAAGGTCAGCGCGCCGGGATCGTGAGGTCGAGCGACGCCATCAGTGCCTCGACACGGGTGCGGATGTCGTCGCGCACCAGCCGGACTCCGTCGAGGTCGAGCTCGGACGGGTCGTCGAGGGTCCAGTCCTCGTAGCGGGTGCCGGGGAAGATGGGGCAGGCGTCGCCGCAGCCCATGGTGATGACCACGTCGGCTGCTCGCACGATCTCTTCGGTCCACGGCTTGGGGAACTCCGTGGTGATGTCGACGCCCACCTCGGACATGGCGGCCACGGCGAGCCGGTTGATCTCCGAACCGGGCTCCGATCCGCCGGACCACACGACCGCGGTGTCGCCGGCGAGGTGTCGGAGCCAGCCCGCCGCCATCTGTGACCGTCCGGCGTTGTGGACGCACAGGAACAGCACGCCCGGCGTCTCGGGCGGCTCGGCCGACTCGATCCGGGCCAGGGCTCGAAGGCGATCCTTGGTGAACTTCTCGGCCAGCACCGGCAGGTAGGCCGTGACCTTGGCGGTCGGGAGGAGTCGAGCGAGCGAGTCGAGCACGAAGCGTTCGACCGTCTCGGCTCCGAAGGTGCCGGAGTACCCGGGGGCGATCCGGGCGGTGACGGTCCGCACGAGGTGTTGCTGCTCGAGCGGGAGCGAGTCGAGTGACAGTTCTGACATGGTGTTCTCCTCAGGAGCCGACGGGTTCGGGGAGCAGCTCGGCGACGAGAGTCCGGACGCGACGTTCGATCTCGTACCGGATGGGGCGGACGGCCTCCACGCCCCGGCCGGCGGGGTCATCGAGGTCCCAGTCCTCGTAGCGGGTGCCGGGGAAGATGGGGCAGGCGTCGCCGCAGCCCATGGTGATGACCACGTCGGAGGCCCGCACCGCTGCCTCTTCCAGCTTCTTGGGGTGGGCGCCGTCGGCCCGCAGGTCGATGCCGACCTCGGCCATGGCCTCGACGACGGCCGGGTTGACGTCGTCGGCGGGGGCCGAGCCGGCCGAGCGGACCACGACCTGGTCGCCCGCGAGGTGAGCGAGGAAGGCAGCGGCCATCTGGGAGCGCCCGGCGTTGTGGACGCAGACGAAGAGGACTTCGGGACGCGACTCAGCCATCGGTGGTCTCCGTGGTGTGGGGGTAGAAGAAGCGGACGAGTGCATAGGCGATGCCGCAGCCCACGAGCTGCATGACGATGAACATCGGGGCCGACGCCGGTTCGATGCCGGCGAAGGTGTCCGAGAGCATGCGGGCGATGGTCACCGCCGGGTTGGCGAAGCTGGTCGACGACGTGAACCAGTAGGCGCCGGCGATCCACGCGGCGACAGCGAACGGGATCACCCGGGCCCGACCGGTGCGGACGCAGCCCTGGATGAGCACCA
The DNA here is from genome assembly GCA_036520815.1 of Acidimicrobiales bacterium. Classification (GTDB taxonomy): domain Bacteria; phylum Actinomycetota; class Acidimicrobiia; order Acidimicrobiales; family Acidimicrobilacustridaceae; genus CAMFLJ01. The sequence goes on along the minus strand of DATDIY010000035.1, from coordinate 2,366 downwards.
GGAGGGTCACGGTGGCCACGACCTCCGAGAGCCAGAGCGCCGGTGACGAACGGTCCTTCGTGGACAGCTCGATGGCGGGCAGCTCGAACATGAGGTTGGCCACGACCGCGCCGAGGCAGCCGCCGATCACCTGGGCCACGACGTAGAGCCCGGCGTCGCGGCCGCCGATCGTGCCGTGCAGCAGGTCGGTGAGGGTGACGACCGGGTTGAAGTGCGCACCCGACACGGCACCGAACATGAGGATCAGCCCGACCAGGGCCCCGGCCGTCGCCGCTGCGTTCTCGAACAGCTGGAGACCGACGTCGTCGGGGGAGAGGCGCGCCGCCATGATCCCCGAGCCGATGACAGCGACGATCAACAGTCCGGTCCCGAGGGCTTCCGCCGCCAGTCGTCGGGTGAGGTCGAGGTGGAGGCGCCCGGTTCCGGTCTCGACCTCGACGGACAGCTCGTCGAGCCCGGTGGACTCGTCGGACCCGGCACCTGGGCCACTCACGAGGCCGTCGCCAGCGTGGCGAGCGAGCCGATGCGGCTCTCCAGCTCGTGGACGGCGGCGTCGAACGCCGCCCGGGAACCGTCGGGGACGGGGTCGGGGACCGACCAGTGCAGCCATTCGTGTGGGGGAGCGAGCTCTTCGTGGGCCCGGTCGCACACCGTCACGACGAGGGGAGGGAGCTCACCGACGTCGGGCAGGTGCCGGGGGGTCGAGCCGCGGAGGTCGAGCCCGCGGCGGCGCGCCGCCGCCACCGCCCCGGGGTGGACCCTCTCGGAGGGATGGGTGCCGGCGGACGAGGCCGGCTGGCCCGTGACCCGGGTCCAGACGGCGGCGGCGATCTGCGAGCGGGCCGAGTTGGCGGTGCAGACGAACAGGGCCGGGCCGAAGGGACGGTCGGTGACCGGTCCCAGCTCGGAGAGGCGGGCGACCCGGAGGTGCACGTAGCGCCGGCGCCCGTCGCCGCTCGAGCGTGACCGTTCGATCAGGTGGGCCGCCTCGAGCACGTCGAGGTGGTGGGTGAGCAGGTTCGACTCGAGGTCGAGGAGCTCGCGCAGCTCGTTCGGGGAGCGGTCGGAGACGACGAGCTCGTCGGCGATGGCCAGGCGTACCGGGTCTCCGAGCGCAGCGTGCAGCTGGGCCCGCTCCACCAGCCGTGGGGTCAAGGTCATGTCCAGACCCTATGGTTCAGGCTAAATTGTGTCAATTGCTGTTGAGAGAAGCTGCGGGGTGGATTGACGTCCCGGCACACCGTGTGGTTCGGTGGCACAACAACGCAACCTGTCGTCGCGGGGGAAGCCGGTCGAAGTCCGGCGCTGACCCGCAGCCGTAGGTGGTCGCCGGGAGGCGGTCACGAGCCGGAATGCCCTCGACGAAGGATGCTCCACCAACGACCCGTCGTCGGAGTGCGGGAGGTGGGGCTCGGTCCGCCGTCGGGGAACCGTCGGCACTCGGGCTCACCGACCCTGGGGAAGGACCGCTGTGCGCCGAGGCCGAGACCATCGGACCGAGAGTGGTCCCCGCGCGGTCGTGGCGCTGTTCGTGGCGCTCCTGCTCGTCGTGTCCGGCCTGGTCCTGGCGGTCGGGTCGGCGGGGCCGGCGGCCGCTGCCGGCTCCTGCTCGTCGCCGGTGGGCCCGGGGCAGATCCGGGTCGTCGTGGTGGTCGACCCGGGCGACGGTGGCCCCGCCGGGCCCACGTCCACCTGCCTGATCGTGGACGCCGACGGCAAGGGCAACTTGGGCTCGAACGTGCTCGCCCAGCGCGCCGCCCTCCTCGGTCGAGCCAGCCCCCGCTACGCCGGCAGCGGGCTGCTCTGCGGCATCGACGGCTATCCGGGCGACGGGTGCCCGACCAACAGCGGCGGCACCTACGACTACTGGGCCTACTTCAACAGCACCGGGGGCGGATGGTCCTACGGCAGCGACAACCCGTTCGTCCGGCGCATGCGTGACGGCGAGATCATGGGGTGGCGCTACAGCAAGGGGGTGCCGGACGGCCAGGCGCCCGCCCCGCGCATCGCCGCCAGCTCGTCGCTGTTCCCGCCGCTGGTGACACCGCCACCGCCGGCGCCGCCCGCCCCCCCGGCCGGTGGCTCCGGTGGTTCCGGTGGCACCGCTGGTGGGGGTCCGGCGGGCGACGCACCGTTGACCGACGCGCCGACGCTGCCCGACGGCTCCGCTCCCGACGCCGCCGCAGCCGTTGGGGCCACCCCCGAGTCCACTCCCGCCGAGAACGGCGCCGACACGGCGGATGACGTCGGCGACGCCGACGGCACGGTCGAGCTGGCCGCCGAACCCACCAGCGCCTCCGGCACTGGCTCCGACGCCGGCCGCTGGCTGGGCGTGGCGATCGTCGTGGCGGCCATCGGCGCCCTCG
>DATDIY010000034.1:0-13167 GCA_036520815.1 Acidimicrobiales bacterium | reverse complement strand
GACGTGCCGGCCGAGCTCCGTGACGCCTTCACCTACCGGCCGGGGCAGTTCTGCTCGTTCCGGGTGCGCCTCGGTGACGACGAGGTGGTGCGCAGCTACTCGATGTCGAGCGCCCCCGAGACCGACGCCGATCTGACGGTGACGGTGAAGCGGGTGCCGGGCGGCCTCCTCTCCAACTGGTTCAACGACACGGTGGCGGCGGGCGACGAGCTGGAGGTCACCGCGCCGGCCGGCACCTTCGTGGTGCGCCCCGACGACCGTCCCGTCCTCGCCTACTGCGGCGGGAGCGGGGTCACGCCCGTGATCTCGATCGCCAAGAGCCTGCTGGTGTCGACCGACCGCTCCGTCCGGGTGCTCTACGCCAACCGTGATCCGGAGTCGGTGATCTTCGCGGCGGAGCTCGACGCCCTCGCTGCCGCCCACCCGGACCGGTTCGTCCTGCAGCACCACCACGACTCCGACAGGGGCTTCCTCGATCGTGGCGCCGTCGCCGCCTTCGTGGGGGGCGATGTCGACGCCGACCACTACATCTGTGGACCGGGGCCGTTCATGGACCTGGTCGAATCGACGCTGTCCGAGGCCGGCGTGGCGGGCGCCGACGTGTTCATCGAGCGCTTCGCGGTGCCGCCGGCCGCGCCCGGCGACGAGGAGGCGGCGGTCGCGGCCGCCGCCGGCGATGGCGACGAGGTGCCCGAGACCGTGGTGATCGTGCTCAAGCGCAGGAAGCACGCCATCGCCTACCACCCCGGCGACACGATCCTCGAGACGGCTCGGCGCGGCAGCGTGCCGGCCCCGTTCTCCTGCGAGTCGGGCACCTGCGCCACGTGCATGGCCCTGGTGCGCGAGGGCAGCGCCCGCATGCGCAACAACGAGGCGCTGGAGCCCGACGAGGTGGCCGAGGGCTGGATCCTCACCTGCCAGGCGATCCCCACCAGCGCCACGTTCGTGGTCGAGTACGAACCGATGTGAGACGGGGGAGCGAGATGGGTCGTCTGGAGGGGAAGGTGGCCGTGGTGACCGGGGCGGGGTCAGGCATCGGACGGGCCGCGGCTCTGCTGTTCGCCGAGGAGGGCGCCCGCGTCGTGTGCGCCGACCGCAGCGGGGCCCAGGAGGCCACTGCCGCCGAGATCGGCGGCGCCGCGGTCGCGGTGCAGGTGGAGGTGGCCGACAGCGACCAGGTGCGGCGGATGGTCGATGCTGCGGTCTCGGCGTTCGGCGGGCTCGATGTGCTGTTCAACAACGCCGGCTACGGCGGACCTCGCGGGCCGCTGGCCGACATCGACGAGGCCGTCTTCGACGACGTCGTCGCCAGCAACCTCAAGGGCGTGTTCCTGGGGATGAAGCACGCCATCCCGGTGATGCTCGACGGCGGGGGCGGTGCGATCGTCAACACCGCCTCGGCCGCCGGGCTGGTCGGGTGGAAGGGGCTGGCGGCCTACTCGGCGGCCAAGGGAGGGGTGGTGCAGATCACCAAGGCGGCGGCGCTCGACTACGCCACCGCCGGCATCCGGGTGAACGCCATCTGCCCGGGTATGACCTGGACGGGGTTGGCGGGGGAGCGGACCGACCAAGGTCCGCCGGAGGGTGCCCCGACGCCGCCCCAGCCGATGAAGAGGTGGGGGCTGCCGGGGGAGCTGGCGGCGGCGGCGTTGTTCCTCGCCAGCGACGAGGCCTCGTTCGTCACCGGGGCGGTGCTCTCGGTCGACGGGGGTTACGTCGCCCGCTGACCAGGGGGCGGGAGCAGGGGTGGACCGAGAAACGGAAGGGATGTAAGTTCTTTTGCGACGGCCGGGGTTCGTCGTCGAGCTGTGGTCGTCGAGCTGTGGTCATGGATCTGTGGTGATGGATCTGTTGTCGTGGAGACGAGGGGGAGAGCGTTGGCCAAGCGCACGCGCTACGCCGAGTACGAGAACGCGTATGCGAACTACCGCTTCGAGCTGAGTCCCGAGGGGATCCTGCTCATGCAGTGCCACACCAACGGGGGCAGTCTGGTGTGGGACTGGAACGCCCACGACGAGATGTCCGACGCCTTCGCCGACGTGGCCGGTGACCGGGAGATCAAGGTCCTCATCCACACCGGCACGGGCGAGAACTACAACGCCAACTGGATGCCCTCCGACGTCGGGCTCACCATCGAGAAGCCCACGTACATGGCGATGCCCGGCGACAAGGGCGCCATGCGGCTCGACGAGAAGCAGTGGTACTGCACCCAGCTCATCGACAACGTGCTGTCCGTCGGCGTGCCGATGATCAGCGTCGTCAACGGGCCCTGCAACATCCACTCCGAGGTGGCGCTGATGGGTGACATCGTGCTCGCCTCCGACGACGCCTGGTTCCAGGACGTCTCGCACTTCCCGCGGGGTCAGGTGCCGGGCGACGGACAACACGTGATCTGGAGCTTCCTGGTGGGCCACAACCGGGCTCGCTACTTCCTGCTCACCGGCATGAAGCTGAGCGCCGAGGAGGCCAGGGAGTGGGGCGCCGTGAACGAGGTCCTGCCCAAGGACCGGGTGCTCGAACGGGCCTGGGAGCACGCCCACGAGCTGGTGAAGCGACCGCCGCTCGTTCTGCGCTACACGCGGGAGCTGTTCACCGCGCCGCTCAAGCGGGCGTTCCTCGACGAGCTGCACCACGGGCTCGGACGCGAGACCTACGCCCAGCGCATCTTCTTCCCGTACGGGGGAGGCATGGAGCCCCTCGACAAGGCCTGGGACGACGAACCGTGGACGTGAAGTGGACCCACCGCTACCCCGAGCTCGGCACCGCCCCGGTCAGCTACGACGACTCCGTCTCGGAGGAGTTCTTCGAGGCCGAGCGCGAAGCCGTGTTCCTGCGGTCGTGGCTGAAGGTGGGTCGGGTCGAACAACTGCCACGCGTCGGGAGCTTCTTCACCCGGGAGCTGACGGGCCTGGCTTCGATCGTGGTGGCCCGCAGCGCGGAAGGCGTGCATGCCTTCCACAACGTGTGCGCCCACCGGGGCAACAAGGTCGTGTGGACCGAGCACCCGGCGGAGGAGTCGTCGGGCTCGTGTCGGGAGTTCTCCTGCAAGTACCACGGCTGGCGCTACGGCCTCGACGGACGGTGCAGCCACGTCACCCGCGAGGAGGAGTTCTTCGACCTCGACAAGAGCGCTCTGGCGATGCCGCCGGTGCGCTGCGACGTCTTCGCCGGGTTCGTCTTCGTCAACTTCGCCGACGACCCGGTGCCGTTGCGCGAGGCATTGGGGGAGCGCATCGGCGAGCTCGAGGCCTACCCGTTCGGGGAGATGACCCAGCACTGGGGCTTCCGCACGCGCATCAAGGGCAACTGGAAGATCTCGGTCGACGCCCTGCTCGAGTGGTACCACCCGGCCTACGTCCACGGCCGCTTCATCGACCCCGACGTCTCCAAGGCCGAGAAGATGGTCCCGCCGGTCGACTACTACTTCTACGACATCTTCCCGCCGGGCCACATGCTGACCTCGAGCCCCGGTGCGCCGAGGCTGAAGCCTCGCGAGCCCGGCGAGCTGGGGCCGGGTCGACGAGACCAGGACTGGGTGTACCGGCTGTTCCGGGCGGGCCTGTTCGGGCCCGACGACACGCCCGAGTTCAGCGGCAACCCGGACTTCCTCAACCGTGGCGAGATCCCGTTCTTCGCCACCGACTCGTTCTGGCTGCTGCCGAACCTGTCGGTGCAGCTGTGGGAGCGCGGCTACTACATCACCTACCAGTACTGGCCCGAGTCGGTGGACACTCACACCTACGAGGTCGACATGTACTTCCCCGAGCCCCGGACCGCCGCCGAGCGGCTGGCCCAGGAGCTGGTGGTGTGCTCGACGATCGAGTTCGCCATGCAGGACTCCAACACGGTCGAGGCCACCACCTCGGCGGTGGCCACACGCGCCCAGCGGGTGTTCCACCTCTCCGACCTCGAGGTGCTGATCCGGGGCTTCCACCACCTCATCGGCGAGCAGGTGGAGGCCTACCGGGGCGAGACGACGGACGAGGGCGGCGACGCTGTGCGGGAGGCGGTCCGGTGAGCGCCGCGTCGGTCGAGCGCCTGTTGCCGGAGGGCTTCGAGGAGCTCGAGCCGTGGGTGGCGACGTGGGCCCACCCGACGAGGGCCGAGCGCTACGCGGTGCGGCTGGCCACCCCGATCGACGAGATCGGCGCCTTCTACGACGCCGTCGCCGCCCGGGCCGAGGAGGCCATCGACGTGCTGAGCCGCCGTCCGCTCGCCGAGCTCGACGAGGCCGAGGAGCGCCTGCTCCAGCTCCTCTACTCGATGATCCTCGTCTCCTACGCGGTCAACGTGTTCAAGCAGCCCCGCATCCCCGATTCCGGCTCGGCCTTCTTCGACACCGTCGTCGAACCGGCGATCTAGCGCCGTGACCGCCACCCTGACCCCGCTCGGTCCCCACGTCGGGATCGAGGTCTCCGGCCTCCACGCGGCCGATCTGCTCGACCCGGCCGAGGCGGCCCGCTGCCGTCAGTTGGTCGAGGAGCGCGGCGTCGTCGTCTACCGCGAGGTCGATCCCGACGACGACCAGCTGGTGGCCTTCAGCGCCATGCTCGGCGAGGTCGAACGGCCCCGCAGCGGCGCGCTGGAGAGCCACCCCGAGGTCTCGCCGGTGACCCGCAAGCCCGGGCTCGACCCGATGGCGGCCTACCGGGCCGGCACCTTCTTCTGGCACCTCGACGGGGCCAACGGCACGGTGCCGAACAAGACGACGCTGCTCGCGGCCAAGGAGCTGTCACCCGCCGACGAGGGCGACACCGAGTTCGCCAGCACCTACGCCGCCTACGAGCACCTGCCCGACGAGGAGAAGCGGTCGCTCGACCAAGTGAGGGTGGTGCACAGCTTCCGGGCCACCCAACGGCTGGCCCGACCCGATGCGTCGGAGAAGGAGCGCGCCGCTTGGGAACGGGTGCCCGATGCCGAGCACCCCTTGGTCTGGGAGCGGCGTGACGGGCGCCGCTCGATGCTCGTCGGCGCAACCACCGACCACGTCGTCGGCATGGACGACGACACGGGACGGGCCCTGCTCGACCGCCTGCTCGAGTGGTCGACCCGACCCGAGTTCGTCGTCCGCCACCACTGGCACAAGGGCGATCTGGTCGTGTGGGACAACACCGGCATGCTCCACCGGGCCCTGCCCTACGGCGAGGACTCACCCCGCCTGATGCACCGCACGACGATCGCCGGTGAGGAGGCCATCGCATGACCACCCGACGCGTCGCCGTCGTGACCGGTGCCGGATCCGGGATGGGCCGCGCCATCGCCCACCGGCTCGCGTCCGACGGGTTGGCCGTGGCCGTCCTCGACCTCGACGACGAGGCGGCGGCCGCGGTGGCCGGCGAGATCGCCGACGACGGGTTCGAGGCCATGCCGTACGGCGGTGTCGACGTGTCGTCGCGAGCGCAGGTCGACGACGCCGTCGCCCGGGTCCGCGCCGAGATGGGCCCCACGCTCGTGCTGGTGAACAACGCCGGGATCACCGGGTTCCGCGAGTTCGAGAAGATCACCGACGAGAAGTGGGACCGCATCATGCAGGTCAACCTCAACGGGCCCTTCTATGTGACCCAGGCCGTGCTGCCCGACATGGTCGAGGCCGGCTGGGGGCGCATCGTCAACATCTCGTCGTCGAGCGCCCAGAGCGGTCAGCCCTACATGGTCCACTACGTGGCCTCGAAGGCCGGTCTCATCGGGATGACCAAGGCGCTGGCGCTGGAGCTCGGGCCCCGCGGGATCACCGTGAACACCATCCCGCCGGGCATGATCGACACACCGATGCTGCGCGGCTCCGAGGAGCGGGGTCTCCTCGGCGGCTCGGTCGAGGACAACGCGGCGAAGACCCCGGTGCGTCGGGCCGGCCTGCCGAGCGACATCGCCCACGCCACGTCGTTCCTGGTCTCCGAGGAGGCCAGCTACGTGACCGGTCAGATCATCGGGGTGAACGGCGGCCGCAACACCGGCTGAGGGCAGCGTCACCCCCCGGGAGGGTCAGGGGTGGGTGGCGCGTTCGAGCCAGTCGCCGAGGGCCTCGCCGGCCACCAGCACGTGGGCCTCGGCGAGGCGCCGGGCCTCGGCTCCGTCGCGAGCGGCCATCGCCTCGAGGAGCTCGGCGTGCTCGATGTCGGAGCGCGTCTCCTGCTCGGGGAACAGCTGGAAGTAGTTGGTGGGCACGACACGAGATGCCTGGCGGAGGTGGGTGAGCAGCCGCGGCGAGCGCGAGCAACGGTTGACCGCCCGGTGGAAGGCGCGGTTGGCGGCCACCACGTCGTCGGCCCCGGCGATGGCGGCGGCCAGGGCCCGGAGCTCGTCGAGCTCGGCGGGGGAGTGGCGCTCGGTCGCCCACTCGGCGGCCTTGCCGGCGAGCAGGGCGAGCACGGCGAAGTTGTCGAGGGCGTCCTGCGGGGTGAGGCCCACGACGGTGATCCCGCTGCGGGGGCTGACCACGACCAGTCCTTCGTAGGACAGCTCGAGCAGCGCTTCGCGCACGGGCGTGCGGCTGGTTCCGAACTCGGCGGCGAGACCGTCCAGATCGATGCGGTCGCCTGCCGCCAGGCGACCGGTCAGGACCCGGTTGCGCAGCTCCTCGACCGCTCGGCCCCGCACCGTCCCACCGATCCGCGCCGCGGGCGAGACCGACTTGATATCTGACATATCAGAATCGTAGACTAGCGGATCGGTGGACGCGGGCAACGGGCCCGGCCACCCAGGACTCGGGCCCCCGGCCCGGTGAGGGGACAGGACCGATGAGCAGCTCGGCACGTCAGATGGCCCTGGTGGGCTTCATGCAGGCGGGCAACGCCACCGTCTACGCCGGCTCGTGGCGCCACCCGGCGACCGAGCACGGCTTCCTCACCGCGTCGTACTACGAGAAGCTCGGCCGCACCCTCGAAGAGGGCTGCTTCGACATGCTCTTCTTCGACGACCGGCTGGCCATGCCGGGGATCTACGGCGGATCGGTCGCCGAGGCGGTGCGCCACGGAGCCCGTCCGGTGAAGCTCGACCTCAGCATCGTGCTCGGGGTGATCGCCGCCACCACCCGCGACATCGGCATCGGCGCCACCTACTCGACCACCTACGACCAGCCCTTCCACGTGGCCCGGACCTTCGCCACCCTCGACCACCTCTCCGGCGGCCGGGCGGCGTGGAACGTCGTCACGTCGGTCAACGACAGCGAGGCCCGCAACTTCGGGGTGCAGCAGGCCCTGGGCCACGACGAGCGCTACGACCGCGCCGACGAGTTCATGGAGGCCGTCGTCGCTCTCTGGGACAGCTGGGAGGACGGCGCGCTGATCCTCGATCGCGAGGCCGGGGTCTTCGCCGACCCGGACAAGGTCCACCAGCTCGACTTCGAGGGCACCTGGTTCCGCACCGCCGGGCCCCTCACCGTCCCCCGCTCGCCCCAGGGTCGTCCGGTGCTGTTGCAGGCCGGATCGTCGGGCCGGGGTCGGGACTTCGCCGCCCGCTGGGCGGAGGTGATCTTCACCGGTGACCCCGGTATCGACGTCGCCCGGTCGCACTACAAGGACCAGAAGGACCGCCTCGCGGAGGAGGGTCGTGATCCGGCGACGGTCAAGATGCTGCCGATGGCCTACACGGTGGTGGGGGAGTCGACCGCCCACGCCCAAGAGCGCGAGCAGGCGTTCCTGAACGACTTCGTCGACCCGATGGCATCGCTCACCCTTCTCTCGGAGCTGATGAACCACGACTTCGCCGGCCTGCCCCTCGACACGATCATCACCGACGACTTCATCGAGAACGTGCAGGGCATCCGAGGCCTCACCAAGAACCTGCGCGACCACATCGGCGGCGACGTCACCCTCGCCGACCTGGCCGGGCACCGCGCGACACTTCTGCAGGGCCCGCGCTTCGTCGGCACGGGTCAGGAGGTCGCCGATCAGATGGAAGAGTGGTTCGACACCGAGGCCTGCGACGGCTTCGTGATCGCGGCGACGCACTCGCCGGGCGCCTATGAGGACGTCGTGCGCATGGTCGTGCCCGAGCTGCAGCGCCGCGGCGTCTTCCGTGACCGCTACGACGGATCGACCCTGCGCGAGAACCTCGGCATCCCCCGACCCGAGTCCAGTCGCGGTGGCTGACCCCCGCCGACCTCTCGACGGGCTGCGCGTCGTCGACGCCGCCACCCTCGTGGCCGGACCGATGGCGGCCACCATCCTCGGCGAGTTCGGGGCCGACGTGATCAAGGTCGAGCAGCCCGGCAGCGGCGACCCGATGCGCACGTGGGGCGACCGCAAGAACGGGCAGGGCCTGTTCTGGAAGAGCATCAGCCGCAACAAGCGCTGCGTCACGGTCGACCTGCGCCAGCACGACGGCCAGGAGCTGTTCCACCAGCTGCTCGACGTCACCGACGTCCTGATCGTGGGCAATCGCCCGAGCGCGCTCGAACGGTGGGGCCTCGACTACGACTCGGTCCACGCCCGCCATCCGCGCCTCGTGATGGTGCACGTCAGTGGCTACGGGCGGGGCGGGCCCAGTGCCGACCGACCCGGGTACGGCACCCTGGCCGAGGCCATGAGCGGGTTCGCCCAGGTGGTCGGGGAGCCCGACGGTCCGCCGACGCTGCCCCCGTTCATGCTCGCCGACGGCGTGGCCGCCCAGGCCGCCGCCTGGTCAGCGACGATGGCGCTCTACCACCGCGACCTGCACGGCGGCGAGGGCCAGCTCATCGACATCAACCTCATCGAGCCCCTCGCCCGACTCATCGAGACCTCGCCGCTGGCCTTCGACCAGCTGGGCACCATCGCCGGCCGGGTCGGCAACCGACTCCCGGCCAGCGGCCCCCGCAACGCCTACGCCACCTCCGACGGCCACCACATCGCCATCTCCAGCGCCTCGCCGAGCATCGCCGTGCGCGTCTTCCGGGTGGTCGGACGCGAGGACTGGGCCAACGACGCCGACTACGTCGATCCGCTGCGCCGGCGGGCCCACGACGACGAGATCGATGCCGCCGTGACCGCCTGGATCCGCGAACGCACCCTCGACCAGGCCATGAAGGAGCTGCTCGCCGCCGAGGTGGCCGCCGCTCCGGTGTACGACGCCCAGCAGCTGCTCGACGACGAGCACCTCGTCGCTCGCGGCACGTTCGTGCGCGTCGACGACGCCGACCTCGGTCCGGTCCGGGTGCAGGGTCCCGTCGTGCAGATGAGCGACACGCCCGGCGCCGTCGAGCACCTCGGCCGCGACCTCGGAGCCGACAACGACGCCGTCTACGGCGGGCTCCTGGGGCTCGATGCCGTCCGTCTCGCCGCTCTCCGAGACGCCGCCGTCATCTGACACAGCGCTCCGCCCGCCCGTTCTGCCTGCCCGTTCTGCCCGCCCGCCACCCACCCGGAGGCACCGATGCACCAACCCCGTGCCCGACGCTCGGAGCTGGCCACGCCGGCGAGCAGCGAGAAGATGTGCGCCAAGGCGCCGAGCTCCGGCGCCGACCTCGTGTTCCTCGACCTCGAGGACGCCTGCGCTCCCGTGATGAAGGAGGCGGCGCGCGCCATCGCCGTCGACGCGCTCACCGGTCAGGACTGGGGTCGGGTGGTGCGAGCGGTGCGGGTCAACGGCCTCGACACGCCGTGGTGCCACGGCGACGTGGTGGAGATCGTCACCGGCGCCCGTGAGCAGCTCGACGTGATCATCGTGCCGAAGGCGCGCTCGGCGCGCGACGTGTGGTGGTTCGACGTACTGCTCACCCAGTTGGAGACCAAGCTCGGCCTGACGAAGCGGATCGGCCTCGAAGTGCTGATCGAGGAGGCCGAGGGCCTCTCGAACGCGGCCGAGATCGCCCGGGCCAGCGACCGGCTGGAGGCCATCATCTTCGGTGCCGGCGACCTGTCGGCCTCGCTGAAGGCACGCGTCGACGGCAACTTCGACCCGGTCGGGCCCTACCCGGGGGACTTCTGGCACTTCGCCCGGGTGCAGATCCTCGCCGCCGCCCGCGGGGCCGGCATCGACGCCATCGACGCGCCGTACCCCGCCTACCAGGATCCTGACGGCTACCGAGAGGCGGCCACCCACGCCAGCCTGCTCGGCTACGACGGCAAGTGGGCCATCCACCCGAGCCAGGTGACGATCGCCAACGAGGTGTTCGCGCCGACGGCGCAGGAGGTGGCCGACGCCGAAGCGTCCATCGCCACCTACCGGGCGTCGGAGGCCGACGGGGTGGGGGCCATCGGTCGCGATGGTCGCCTGGTCGACGCCGCCCACATGCGACTGGCGGCCAACACGCTCCACAAGGCGGCCCTCGCGGCCGACGACGCCGGCAACGGCTGAACGCACGGCGCCGTCGCGACACCGGTCGCGGCGGGGGAACGACGACACCGCTCGGGGGAGGGCGTCATGGGGGACACGGAGACGGCACGCAGCTACCGGGTGGTGCAGTGGGCCACCGGCAACATCGGCACGAAGTCACTGGGGGAGGTCCTCCGCCATCCGCACCTCGAGCTGGTGGGCCTGGTGGTGCACGACGCGGCCAAGGTCGGGGTGGACGCCGGCACGCTCGCGGGGGTCGACCCGGTGGGCGTGGTGGCCCTCGCCGACACCGACCTCGACGCGGTGCTCGCGCTCGATCCCGACTGCGTGCTGTACATGCCCCAGGCTTGTGATGCCGACGCTCTGTGCCGGCTGCTCGCCGCCGGGGTCGACGTGGTGACGACGCGCGGCGAGTTCCATCATCCCGGCAGCATGGATCCCGAGCTGCGCGACCGCATCGAGCAGTCCTGCCAGCAGGGTGGCTCCTCGATCCACAGCACCGGCAGCAGCCCGGGCTTCATCACCGAGGCGTTGCCGATCGTCTTGACGTCGTTGCAGCGGCGCCTCGACGGCCTGCACGTCCACGAGTACGCCGACGTCTCGAGTCGCGACTCGCCCGACATGCTCTTTCGGATCATGGGGTTCGCCACCCCTCCGGAGCGCTTCGACGCTCGACGGTTCACCTTCGGGGCCGCCGCCTTCGGGCCGTCGCTGCGACTGCTCGGCGAGCGGTTCGGGCTCCCGCTCGACTCGGTCGAGGCCGACGGTGAGGTGGCCGCCGCTCGTCACGACATGGAGATCGCCGCGGGGTTCGTCCCCGCCGGCACCGTCGCCGCCCAGCGCATGCGGATCACCGGACGTCGTGGCGATCAGCCGTTGCTCACCTTCACCGCCAACTGGTACGTCGGCACCGACATCGACGCCGACTGGGAGCTGTTGGAGACGGGCTGGCGGGTGGTGGTCGAGGGTGACGCCCCGCTCGACGTGCGCCTCCGCTTCCCCGTTGCGCCCGACCGGATGGCAGCGACGACGCCCGGCTACACCGCCAACCGCGCCGTCAACGCCGTCGCCGTGGTCTGCGCGGCCGAGCCCGGCATCCGAACCACTGCGGAGCTCCCGCAGGTGATCGCCTGGTTGGGTGACGCGTGAGCACGGGAGGGAGCCGCTGCGGTGCGCTCGGGGTGCTTGGCCGACCCCTCACGGTGTGCGAAGGTGTCGTTGCTGTTGCTGGTGCTGTTGGGGGGATCGAGGGGGATCGAGGGGCGCGAGTGCGCCTGTCGTCGAGGTGTGCAGCGCCGACGGGACCAGAGCGGTCGACCCTCCCGACGGGTCGGCGTGAGGGTCGACCCGTCGGGGCCGAACGGGAGGACACGTGGCAGAAGCAGTGGTGGACGAGAGCGACCGACCAGGTGGCCCGCGTTCGCGCAAGGGCATACGTACCCGGGCACGGCTGCTCGAGGCGGCCAAACAGATCTTCGAGGAGCAGGGCTTCCTCGACGCCCGGGTGTCCGACGTCGCCGAGCGGGCCGGGCTGTCGCACGGGTCCTTCTACCACTACTTCGAATGCAAGGAAGAGGTCTTCCTCGAGGTCGCCCAGGCCCAGGAGGAGCGCATGGGGGTGGGCTGGCTCGCCAACGGCGCGCTGCCCCTGACCGACGCCGACATCGACACCGCCGACCTCGTCGCGAGGGCCTGCCGGGAGTTCCTCGTGCGCTACCAGGCCGACGCCCGCATCATGGGGGTGATCGAGCAGGTGTCGCGCTACCACGAGGACTTCCGGCAGGCCCGCACCATCCGGGAGACGCGTTCCACCGAGATGGCCTGCAACGGATTGCGGATGCTGCAGGAGGCGGGGCGGGCCGATCCCGACCTCGACCCTTGGGTCGCCGGTCCGGCGCTGATGGGCATGGTCACCCACTTCGCCGAGATGTGGCTCGTGCAGGGGACCGTGGAGTGCACCCTCGACGAAGCGGTCGACAACCTCACCAGCCTCCTCGTGAACTCGCTGGGTCGCGCGCACGACCCCGACCCCTCGGGCTGAGTCGGGGTTCTCACCGACCGCTTACGTGGAGTTTCGCCCGACGCCGGCATCCTGGGACCACGGCCCTGTGTGAGGAGGCACGTGGTGAACCCTCTCGTGATCGTGATCCCGGTGGTGGTGGTGTTGGCCGGCGTGGTGTTGTTCGCTTCGGCGCGGCGTCGTGACGCGGGTGCAGCCACAGGGGCCTTGTCGCGCGAGACGCGTCGACGCGACCGCTCGATGGAGGTCCTCGCCTCCGAGCGCGAGGAGCCCGTGTCGGGCCGGCAGGTCGAGGCTCAGGCTGCGCTCGAGCGGCGCTCCGAGGAGCTCGTCGGGGTGGGCGGCGGAGTGGCTCGCACCGGTGCCCGGGATCTGGCGGAGTACGTGCCGCCGGATCCTGAGACGGTCGGGGTGACGCGTCGTCAGTTCTTCAATCGGTCGATCGTGATCGTGATGGGGTTCGGGCTCTCCGCGTTCGGTGCGGCGGTGATCGCGTTCTTGTGGCCGACGCCGAAGGGCGGGTTCGGTTCGAAGATCCGGGTGGGTGCGGTGTCGGACACGGTGGCGCGGATCGAGGCGTCGGACGGGTTCTTGTATCTGGCTGAGGGTCGGATGTGGATCACGGCGTATCCGGCTTCGGCGTTGGAGAAGGCGGCGGCGGTGTATCCGGCGTCGATGCAGCAGGGTCTGTCGGCGGGTGTGATCGCGATGTATCAGAAGTGTCCGCATCTGGGTTGTCGGGTGCCGTCGTGTGGGACCTCGCAGTGGTTCGAGTGCCCGTGTCATGGTTCGCAGTACAACCAGGCGGGGGAGAAGAAGGGTGGTCCGGCTCCTCGGGGGATGGATCATTTCGCGATGGAGGTGGCGGGTGGGGTGTTGACGGTGAACACCGG
>DATDIY010000033.1:0-2640 GCA_036520815.1 Acidimicrobiales bacterium | reverse complement strand
CTGCCCGACGAACCCCTTTCCCGTGGTGGGGTCGGTCATGCACGGGGTGAGCGCGTTGCCGGAGAACGCCACCACGACGATCGCCGGCTCGGTGGTGGCGAGGTCGAACGGCAGCTCGTCGGACCAGTCGCAGGGGGCCGTCCCGCCGTACGCCCGCACGACCGGCTCCCATCCGAGCGCTGACGCGGCCTCGACGATGTAACGCTCTGCCTCCACGACGAGCGAATCGCCGTAGAGGGTCACTGCGGGAGACCGTCCGACCACCTCGGTCGTGGGGGCGAGGAGACCGGGAGCGCCGGACCCGGGCCCGGGCCCGACGACGGCGACCATGGTCATGACGATCACGGCTGCGAGGCCTCCGAGACCGAGGGAGCGTCGAGGGAGCCATCGTCGGTGGCGGGTCATGGCCGTCCTCCCCTCGCCTGGCCGTGGGGCGCAGGCGCGGGTCGATGGTTCGAGCGCGGAGCATCAGCTCGACCTCGTGGGGATGTCGCGGCGCACCGACCGAGTGAAATCCGTCCTGGTTTCGAACCCGGAAGACGCCGCTCGCTGAAGCCGAGATGAAATCGCCACGAGTACCCTCGGGATCGGCGCTTCCGACAGGAGGTGGCTGGTGCAGATCCGGGTTCTGGGGACGACCGAGCTGGCGGGCTCACGTCGCTCGCGGTCGATCGGCAGCGAGCGTCAGAGGCGCCTGCTAGCGATGCTCGCCATGCGGTCGCCGAGGACGGTTCCGGCCGATCTGCTGATCGATGTGGTGTGGGCCGAGGTCCAGCCCGAGAACGGTGTGAGCGCCCTGCGCACCGTGGTCACCCGTCTCCGCCAGACCCTCGACGGGTTCGAGCCGGGCGCGGGCCAGCAGGTTCGCACTCGACCGCCCGGCTACGCCCTCGAGTTGGCGGAGAGCACGATCGACGCCAACGAGTTCGCCGATCTCGTCACGGAGGGGCGACGGGCACTGGCGGAGGGAGAGGTCGGTCCTGGCCGGGAGCTGCTGGGCGGGGCCCTCCGACTGTGGTCGGGTCCGGCGTACGCGGAGTTTCGTGACGAGCAGTGGGCGCAGGCTGATGCGATCCGACTCGAGCAGCTGTGGATCGCGGCGCGGGAGGGTGAGCTCACGGCTCGTCTCGCTCTCGGTGAGCACGACGAGGCGATCGGCGACATCGAGCGGCTGGTCGCCGACGAACCGCTCAGCGACGGCCCGCGCTCGCTCCTCATGAGGGCGGAGTTCGCCGCCGGACGCCAGGCGAGCGCGCTGCGGCACTTCGAGGCGTACCGCAGAACGCTGGCCGATGAGGCAGGGCTCGAGCCCGGAAGGGACCTCCGTGACCTGGAGGCGCGGATCCTCCAGGGCGATCCGACGCTGCTGCCCCAGGCCGGGCGGGCACTGCGCGGATACCGGTTGCACGAGCGCCTGTCGATCACCGAGCAGGGCGAGGTGTTCCGAGCGACTCAACCTGGGCTCGAGCGAGACGTCGCCGTCGAGGTGATCCCTGCCGAGCTGGCCAACGACGCCGCCTTCGTTCGCAGCTTCCAGACCAGGAGCCAGTCGATCGCCCAGCTCGGCCACGTGCACGTGGTGAGGCTCTTCGACTGTTGGCGCGACCCCAGCGGTGCCTATCTGGTGAGCCAGCTTCTCAGTGGAGGTTCACTCGCCGACGCCGAGGTGGTGGATCGCCTCGGTTCCGTGGGGCTCGACCGAGTGCGTGGCCAGATCCGATCGGCCCTGGACGTGGCCCACCAGTCGGGGTTGGTCCACGGCCCCATCGAGGCGGGCGACGTCCAGCTCGACGAGCACGACAACGCCTACCTCGCCAACTTCCGGTTCGGATCCACCCGCGCGTCGGTCGCCGATGACGACCAGTCGTTCACGGCCCTCTTCGCCGGTCTGCTCGGCCCGTCGCCGCTCGCCCGGACGTCGGCACCGACGCGGATGGGCAATCCCTACCGTGCGTTGTCGGTCTTCACCGAAGCCGATGTCGACGTGTTCTTCGGTCGTGGCCGTCTCGTCCAGGAGGTGCTGGCCACCCTGGAGCGTCAGCGGGTCGCGTTCGTGGTCGGGCCCTCCGGGAGCGGGAAGTCGAGCGTCGTGAGGGCGGGAGTGGTGCCTGCCCTCGCTGCCGGCGAGCTGCCGGGGTCAGAGGAGTGGTTCACCGTCTCCATGGCACCGGGCGCGAGGCCCTTCGAGGAGCTCGAAGCCGCCGTGCTGCGGGTGGCGGTGCACCCGCCGGCAACGCTGCTCGACCAGCTCCGGGACCCCAACCAGCCTCTCGCCCGCACGATCCAACGGGTGCTCCCGGATCCGGGCTCGGCCGTCGTCCTGGTCGTCGATCAGTTCGAGGAGCTGTTCACCCTCACCGACGACGACGAGCGCGATGCCTTCCTCGGCGCCGTCGCCACGGCCCTGGGCGACCGGGGCGGAGCGGTGAGGCTCGTGGCCACCTTGCGGGCGGACTACTACGACGCTCCGCTGTCGCATCCGACGGTCGCGGGGATCTGCAAGCGGGCGACGGTGGCGGTCGACGCGCTCTCCGGCGACGAGTTGCGAGCGGCCATCGTGGAGCCCGCCCGCATCGTCGGGGTGACGGTCGAGCCCGATCTGGTGGCCTGCCTGGTGGCGGACTCGACGGGGCATGCGGG
>DATDIY010000032.1:0-2597 GCA_036520815.1 Acidimicrobiales bacterium | reverse complement strand
GTGGACGATCGCATCGTGTTGAACGAGATGTTCAACACCTATGCGGACGCGCTCGACCGCAAGGAATGGGAGCTGCTCGACGGGTTCTTCACCGACGAGGCCCTCGGCGAGTTCCGGTCCCGCGACCCGCGCATGCAGCCGTTCGAGATCGCTGGGGGCACCAACATCGTGGACTTCGCCCGCCAGATGATCGGCAGTCCGGAGATCATCACCCAGCACCTCCTGGGGAACTTCTCGGCCACGATCGACGGCGACACCGCGTCGGCGTCGGCCCGGATGCGCGCCTACCACCACGGCATCGGGCCTCGGGAAGGGCTCTTCGAGGAGAGCATCGGCCACTATGCCGGTCGTTTCCGCCGGAGCCCGGAGGGCTGGCGCTGCGAATGGTGGGAGGAGGACATCTACGTGATGCTCGGCGACCCGATGCTCTTCGCCCCCGAGACGGGTGCGACGCCCGAGGCCTGAACGGGCCCAGCCGTTTCGCGCGAGGCTCGGCCCGGTCCCGTCCCTCCCACGAAGAGGTAGTGGCGCTATGCGCGCGGTCGTCCTCCAGTCCTACGGTGACACCGACGTCCTCCGGGTCGCCGAGGTCCAAGATCCGACGCCCGGCCCGGAGGAGGTGCTCGTCGACGTCGTCGCCACGGCCCTCAACCGGGCCGACCTGCTCCAGCGACGCGGCCTCTACCCGAGCCCCCCGCTCGGAGGCTTCGGGCTCGACGCACCTGAGATCCCGGGGATGGAGTTCAGCGGCCGGGTCGCCGAGCTCGGCTCACGGGTGACCGGCCTGAGCATCGGTCAGGAGGTCATGGGCATCGTCGGGGGAGGGGGCTACGCGGAGAAGCTCGTCCTCCACGAGCGCCAGGCCATGGCGGTGCCGTCCTCGGTGTCGGTGGCCGACGCCGCCGCCATCCCCGAGGTGTGGATCACCGCCTACGACGCCCTGGTGCTCCAGGGCGGCCTGACCGCGGGACGCACCGCCCTGGTGCACGCCGGGGGCTCGGGCGTCGGCACCGCCGCCATCCAGCTGTGCAAGGCCATCGGAGCCAAGGTGATCACCACGGCGTCGACCGGCAAGGTCGAGGCCCTGCGGGCCCTCGGCGCCGACCTGGTCGTCGACTACACGAGCGAGGACTTCGTCGAGGCGTGCGCGGGGTTCACCCGCGGCGGTGGCGTCGACGTTGTGCTCGACGTGATCGGCGGCGACTACGTCGACCGCAACGTGGCCGCCCTCCGGGTCGGCGGCACCATCGTGCTGGTCGGAGTGATGGGAGGCTTCAAGACGCCGGTGACCGTGGGGGCGCTGCTGTCCAAGCGGGCGACCATCATCGGCACCACCCTGCGGATACGTCCGCTCGAGGAGAAGATCGCCGTCTCCCGCACAGTGGCCGCCGAGGTCCTTCCCCTCTTCGACGCCGGGCTGGTGCGCCCGGTCATCGACTCCCGCTTCGCCCTCGACGACATCGCCGCCGCCCACGACCGCATGGAGGCCAACGCCAACCTGGGCAAGATCCTCGTCGACGTCCAGCCCTGATCCCCACCTCGTCCCGAACTGGTGGGCAGGGCGCGGGCCCCGTGCTGTTGAGTGCCTACCAGTTCAAGGCAGGAACAGTGTCGGCGGCTAGCGCGACGTCATGGGCACGTAGTCGCGGACCTCGGCGCCGGCGTAGAGCTGGCGGGGTCGGGCGATGCGCGAGCCCTGGTCGAGCATCTCGATCCAGTGCGCGAGCCAGCCCGACACGCGAGGGATGGCGAACAGGACCGTGAACATCTCCATCGGGAAGCCCATGGCCTGGTAGATCAGCCCCGAGTAGAAGTCGACGTTCGGGTAGAGCTTGCGGCTGACGAAGTAGTCGTCGCTGAGGGCGACCTCTTCGAGCTTGAGGGCGATGTCGAGCAGCGCGCTCTTGCCGGTGACCTCGAACACGTCGTAGGCGGTCTGCTTGATGATCGTGGCCCGGGGGTCGTAGTTCTTGTAGACCCGGTGGCCGAAGCCCTGGAGGCGGCCCTTGCCGGCCTTCACGTCGGCGATGAACGGTTCGACGTTCTCGAGGGTGCCGATCTCGGTGAGCATCCGGATCACGGCCTCGTTGGCGCCGCCGTGGCGGGGGCCGTAGAGCGCGGCTGCAGCGGCGGCGGTGGCCGAGTAAGGGTCGGCGTGGCTGGAGCCGACGACGCGCATGGCGGTGGTCGAGCAGTTCTGCTCGTGGTCGGCGTGCAGGATGAACAGCACGTCGAGGGCACGCGAGAGCACCGGGTCGGCGGCGTAGCGGGGCTCGGCGACCTTCCACATCATCGAGAGGAAGTTGGACTGGAAGTCGAGCTCGTTGTCCGGGTACACGAAGGGCTGGCCGACCGAGTGGCGGTGGGCGCCGGCGGCGATGGTCGGCATCTTGGCGATGAGACGGATGATCTGCTTGTAGCGGTTGTCGGCGTCCTGGATGTCCTTCGCCTCGGGGTAGAAGGTCGAGAGCGCTCCGACGGCGCCGAGCAGCATGCCCATCGGGTGCGCGTCGTGGCGGAAGCCCTCCATGAAGCCCTTGACGTTCTCGTGCACGAAGGTGTGAGTCGTGATCTCACTGACCCACTCATCGAGCTGC
>DATDIY010000031.1:0-2666 GCA_036520815.1 Acidimicrobiales bacterium | reverse complement strand
CCTGATACCACTCACCCAACGGCTTCACATCCACCACCCGCACCACATGACCATCCGCCAACAACGACGCCACCAAATGCCCACCGATGAACCCACCACCGCCACCTACGAGCACCTTGGCCATGAATCTTCCCGCTCTCCTGTATTTCGTGGATGGGTCGAGGACGCCGACGCGTCAGCGTACCGCTCGGATCTGGGCGCATTCCGCGCGCCACCGCGCGTGACCCCGGTCGGGGCACGGCTCGGGGAGATGTCGACACCGGCGAGGGTCGACTTGACCGGTCACGTGACCGCCTCGACCGGCGCCTCGTCGACGAACTCGATGGGGCCTCGTCGCGTGGCGACGATCAGATGGTAGGTCGCAAGGATGCCGGCCACGACGTTGGCGGCGGCGGCGCCGACGAGCGCCCCTTCGGCCCCGCCGATGACGGCCGCCCCGATCGCCAGGGCGAAGAGCTGGAACGGTGCAGCGGGGATGCTGGCACGGGTGCCCCGGCGCACGTCGCCGGTCGCCCGCAACGACACCAGGGGCCCCTGGGCCAGCACCGCGGTGACGAGCCACAGCAGCACGTACGGGAGCAAGGGCTGGGCACTGGAGGCGGCATCGCCGAGGAGCTTCACGAGCACGGTGTCCGGGAGCACCGCCACGATGCCGATCCACGCGACGCTGATGGCGATCAGCACCACTGAGATCGCCACGGTGAGCTTGAGCAGGCGGTCGCCCGTGCGGCGGCGGTACCGGGTGAGCTCGGGCACCAGCAGCATCACCGCTCCCATGAGCACGATGTTGAGTGGCCCGGCCAACAACATGGCGGCGCGGTACTCGCCCACGACCGCCAGCCCAGCGGTGAATCCCAGCACGTAGTAGGCGAGCTGCACGGTCGCACCGAGGGCGAGCCAGTCGAGGAAGTACCGGGTGCTCTGGCGCCAGATCACCCGACCGAAGTCCAGGCCGCGGACGAGACGGGGAAGGGCGTGCAGGCGCACGCACCCGGCCAGCGCGCCGAAGGCGGCGCCCACGACCCACGCGCCCATGGCCCCGTTCGCCGAGGGGAAGCCCCCCTGGGTCACGTGCAGGACGGCGATGGCCGCAACGAACCCGACGACCCACACGGTGTCGGAGACGGTCGCCCCGAAGGCGTCTCGCCGTGTGATGCACACGAACCGGGTGACGTCCTGCACCACGAGGAAGGGCATCCCGACAGCAAGGACGAACAGGGCCCCCCTCAGCGAGCCGCTGGCGACCAGCGCGGCCATCGCACAGGCGAGACCGGCAAGCAGTCCGAGCACGAGCGCGATGCCGAGGGTTCCCGCCACCTGCGGGTAGCGCTCCTCGCTCTCCGGGGCGCCCGCCCCGTCTGACGCGTCGAGCCCCTGCATCTCGCTCTCGGCCTCGAGCAGCTCGCCGAGGCCGTCGGGGTCGGGCCCGCTGTCTGGATCCAGACCGCTGGCGGCGGAGATGGTGGGCCCGCCGCCCGAGTAGCGGACGCTGTACACCTCGCCGACGAGGGCACGGGAGATGCCGACCCCAAGCACCGACGTGGCGAAGGCGATCGAGAACGCGCCGAACTCCTCGGCCGTGCTGGCCCGCGCCGCGACGAGACCCACACCGAAGTTGCTCAAGCTCGACATCGCCTGGTCGGCGAAGCCCCACCCGGCGTACCCGAGGCGCGACCTGGTCGTCTTGGCAACCACGGAGCGAACCATCCGAGGCGCCGTCACCGGTTCACCCTCTCACCGTCCTCCCACGTCACACAACGTGGGCAGACCGATCCAACTCTCACGTGGGGGGAGAGTAGGGTTCGTCCGCGGCGCTTCCCAGTCCCACACCGCGTTCTGGCGGGAGGGGACCAGCGGGAGGCACGATGGCGAGGAGACCACGCGTGGCGCCCATGGACCCGACCGACAGCACGCTGAGTGAGGAGCGCCCGTCGGCCCCACGGAAGCGGACGCCCTGGATCATCGCCGGCGCGCTGGTCGTGGTCGTCGCCGTGCTGGCGGTCGCCCTGGCGACCCGCGGTGGGGACGAGGACCCCGTTCCCCCAGGTGTCCCCTCGGTCGATGTCACCGTCACCATCCCCGCCGGTGGTTCCATACAGGCTGCGGTCGACGCCGCCGAGCCCGGCACCACCTTCAAGCTGGCAGCGGGCCTGCACCGCGAGCAGCAGGTCACGCCCCGGCCCGGCGACGTGTTCGAGGGCGTGGGCGACGAGACCGTGCTCAGCGGAGCCCGTGTGCTGGAAGGTTGGGAGTCCGGGCCCACTGGCTGGTCGGTCGGGGGCCAGACCCAGGAGGGCGTGCAGCACGGCCAGTGCCGACCGGAGAGTCCCCGCTGCGACCGCCCGGAGGAGCTCTTCATCGACGGCCAACGGCTGCGCCACGTCGCCAGCCTCGCGGACGTCGCGCCGGACACCTGGTCATTCGACTACGCCGCCGACCGCATCCACATCGGCGTGGACCCGGCGGGGAGGCTGGTGGAGACCTCGGTGACCCCGTTCGCCTTCCGGAGCGATGCCGCCGGTGTGGTGATCCGGGATCTCGTCGTGACCCATTACGCCACCCAGACCCAGTACGGCACGATCCACGCCGCTGGCACCGACTGGACCATCGAAGGCGTCACCTCCATCGACAACCACGCCACCGGCATGTTCCTCAACGGCGACAGG
>DATDIY010000030.1:0-9565 GCA_036520815.1 Acidimicrobiales bacterium | reverse complement strand
CAGCCTGGGAGGGTTCGCATCGAGCGCCGCCTACCGGTGGTTGTCCGAGGCGAACTACGCCAACGCCAAGGTCTTCGGGTTCGTGCCGAGCTACCCGGTCGGGGCGGGCGCCATCGGTCCTGATCCCGAACCGTGGGAGTTCACCTACGTGGGCGTCCGTCAGCTGCGTTGCGCCCTCGACGTCGTGGCCCTCTCCGCCCCCGGGGTGGGGCGCTGCCCGGTCGGCAACCTCGACGGGCTGTCGGTCTCCGGCACCAGGGTCACCGTCGGTGGGTGGGCGGCGGATCCCGATGCCGGGACACAGCCGATCGACGTCCACCTCCACATCGACGGGGCCATCCTGGCCGTACGGGCCGACCGGGATCGGCCCGACGTGGGCGCGGCGACGCCCTACGGCTCGCGCCACGGTTTCGAAGCAACGGTGTGGCTGGCACCCGGAACCCATTCGGCCTGCGCGTTCGCCCTCAACGACGCGCGGGGGGAGGAGAACACGCTCGTCGGATGCCGCACGTTCGACGTCCGGAGCAGTCCGCCGGTCGGATCGCTCGACAGGATCGCGGTCGTGGGCTCCAAGGTCCGCATCGACGGATGGGCCGCCGATCCCGACCAGCCGGGGCGCGCCCTCGAGGTGCACGTCCACGTCGCCGGTCGGATCCTCGCGCTGCGCGCCGACGGCAACCGCCCGGACGTCGGCGCGGCCACCCCCTACGGCTCACGGCACGGCTACTCCGCAGAGGTCGGGCTACCTCTCGGCGTGCACTGGGTGTGCGTCTACGCGCTCTCCCCTGAGGTGGGGGAGCCGAACCGTGAGCTCGGGTGCCACTGGGTCGACACCCGGGGCCAACCGCCCACGGGCACCCTCGACGCCGTGCGGCCCCTCGGTGGCGGCCGCTACCAGGTCGTGGGTTGGGCCGCCGACCCCGCCGACCCGGGTCGCACCGTGGAGGTGCACGTGACGGTCAGCGGTCAGATCCTGGCGGTGCCGGCCGCGGTGGACCGGCCCGACGTGGGTGCAGCGACGCCGTACGGTTCGCGCCATGGCTTCGACGCCACGGTCGGAGGCGACGATGAGGGCTCGATCTGCGTGATGGCGCTCGGCCGGGGTCCCGCCGGTCCCCACACGTTCCTCGGCTGCCACGTTCCGAACCCCTGACCCTGCTCCCACGGCTGACCGCCGGGAGGCTCAGGACGTGGTCCAGGTGGTGCGGCGGACCTCGTAGCAGGCGATGGCGGTGGCGGTGGACACGTTGAGCGATCCGATGCGGCCGAGCTGGGGGATGTAACCCAGCGCGTCGCAGGCCTCGAGCAGCTCCTTCGACAGACCACGGTCCTCGTGGCCGACGGCGAGGCAGACGTCGCCGGACAGGTCGAGCTCGTGGAGTGGCCGGGCCCCGTCGGCCAGCTCCACCCCGACGATGCCGAAGCCGTCGGCCCGGGCGGCGGCGACCGCCTCGGTGGGCGTGTCGTGGAAGGTCCATGTGCAGAAGCGCTGCGACCCGAGAGCCGTCTTCTGCACCTTGGCGTCGCTGGGTGATGGCGCCCCGACGAGCCAGAGGTGATCGACGGTGAAGGCCGCCGCGGTGCGCAGGATGGCACCCACGTTGAACGGGTTCTGCACCCCGTCGAGGAGCAGTCCGAGTCGACCCTCGGTGCGCCGGCGCCAGTCCCGGTGGAGTCGCTTCAGTTCGGTGCTGCCCAGCGTTCGGCTCATCGGGGCCGCACCTCGAGCAGCCGGTACCCCGCGCGGGAGACGAGTCGTTCGGTCGCCCAGCCCTCGCCCTCCATCCACGCCGCGAGAGAGTCGGCCCCGAGGTGGCGCTGCACCACCAGCCACGCTCGCCCGTCGGGTCGCAGCCGGTCGAGCCATGTCGTCAGCATCCGGTGCAGTGCCGGCTTGCCGATCCGGATCGGTGGGTTCGACCAGATCCCGCCGAAGCGCACGGCGTCCAGCCCGGCGAGGTCGTCGGGGGCGCCGGCCACCGCTGCGCCGTGCTCGTCGACCACGACCGGGTGCACCCGTGCGGCGCCGGCGGCTTCGGCGTTCTCGGCGCACAGCGCCACCGCCCGCTCGTTGACGTCGACGGCCCACACGTCGATCGATGGCGCTCGTCGGGAGAGGGCCACCGCGATCGGTCCGTAGCCGCAGCCGAGATCGAGGGCGGTGGCGGTCTCAGCGGTCGGGGCGGGGGCCTCCTGGAGGAGGAGCCGGGTTCCGGGATCGATCCGGTCGGTCGAGAACACGCCGCGATCGGTGGTCAGCCCGAGCTCCAGGTCCGGAAGGGAGAGCCGGATCGTCCTGCGATGGGAGGGGGTCGCCGGCTGGCGGGAGAAGTAGTGGGGTGAGGAACTCGACACCGGCCGACGCTACCGCCCGGACCGCGAGGGGCGAGTCCCGCGCTGGCCGACGGCGCAACGGTTCGTGGGTCGGGCAGTAGCCTTGTGTCGTGGCCCCGCACGCGATCCGGATCATCGGTGACCCCGTCCTCAAGCAGAAGGCGGCCGAGGTCACGCGGGTCGACGGCGCCCTGGTGAAGCTGATCGACGACATGTTCGTCACCATGTACGACGCCCCTGGTGTCGGTCTGGCCGCCCCCCAGGTGGGCATCCAGCAGCGGTTCTTCGTCTACGACTACGACGACGAGCCCGGCGTGATCCTGAACCCGACGATCGTCGAGAGCCGCGGAGAGTTCGCCTTCGTCGAGGGCTGTCTCTCGGTGCCCGGCCTGAGCTGGGAGATCGTCCGTCCCGCCGAGATCCACGTGCGGGGCGTCGACCTGGACGGCAATCAGATCGATCTCGAGCTCGACGACTACCCGGCTCGGGTGTTCCAGCACGAGATCGACCACCTCGAGGGCGTCCTGCTCGTCGAGCACCTCACCGACGAGCAGCGCCAGGAGGCCCGCAAGGCCCTGCGCGAGCTGCGCATGGGCACCGCCGGCCTCCGGGTCGAGCCCGAGGTGGCCGCGGGCGGGCTTCGCCTCCCCTGAGCGTGACCACCTCTGCTGACGACTCGGCGCGCCCGGCTGAGCGCGCGCCGATGGCGGTCCCTCCGGCCCATCCGCGCCGGCTGGCCTACCTCGGCACCCCCGAGGGAGCCGTCCCGTCCCTGCGGGCCCTGCACGCTGCCGGGTTCGAGATCGCCCTGGTGGTCTCCCGCCCCGACAAGCGCCGCGGGCGGGGCTCGGCGCTCTCGCCCAGCCCGGTGAAAGCGGCCGCTGTCGAGCTCGGTCTGCCCGTCACCGACGACCTCGACGAGGTCCTGTCCCTCGACCTCGACCTGGGCGTGGTCGTGGCCTACGGGCGCATCATCCCCCGGCGGGTGCTCGAGGCGGTGCCCATGGTGAACCTTCACTTCTCCCTACTGCCCCGTTGGCGCGGCGCCGCTCCTGTGGAGCGGGCCCTGCTCGCTGGTGACGAGCGCACCGGCGTGTGCCTGATGGAGGTCGCCGAGGGTCTCGACACCGGCGGCGTCTACGCCGTCGAGGAGACTCCCATCGCCGCCGACGACACCCTCGCGACCCTCCGGGAGCGGCTGGTCGAGATGGGCAGCGAGATGCTCGTGCGTGCAATGGGCGACGGCCTCGGGACCCCCACGCCGCAGACCGGGGCGGTCACGTTGGCGGCCAAGGTCGACCCGGCCGAGCTCGAGCTCGACTGGGCCCGTCCCGTCGCCGAGCTCGATCGGGTGGTGCGCCTCGGTGGGGCCTGGACGACGTTCCGGGGCAAGCGGCTGAAGGTCTGGCAGGCCACCGCGCAGCCCGTCCACCACGGAGGTGCGGAGCCGGGAACGCTCGACGGTCTCACTGTTGCCGCCGGCACCGGCGGCCTCGCTCTGGTGCAGGTCCAGCCCGAGGGCAAGGCTCGACAGGACGCCGCCAGCTGGCGCAATGGTGCGCGCCCCGTTGCGGGCGAGAGGCTCGGGTCGTGACCACCGCTCCCGGTGTCGCCGCCCGCCAGCTCGCCGCCGAGGCCCTCGTGCGCATCGAACGCGACGGCGCCTACGCCAACCTCGCCGTGTCCCCTCTGCTGGAGCGCAGCGGGCTCGACGACCGCGACCGGGCCTTCGTCACCGAGCTCGTCTACGGCACCACCCGCATGCGGCGGGCGTGCGACTGGTTGGTCGACCGCTTCCTCCCCGACCCGGACCGCGTCGATCTGTCGGCGCGCACCTGGCTGCGGCTGGGCGCGTTCCAGCTGCACTTCCTCGAGACGCCTCCTCACGCTGCGGTCGGCGCCACCGTCGAAGCGGCGCCGAAGAAGCTGAAGGGCCTCTGCAACGCGGTGCTCCGCAAGGTCGCCGGGGCCCGACCCGACACCTGGCCCGACCCGGCGATCCGGCTGAGCCAACCCGACTGGATCATCGAGCGCCTGGCCGCCGACCTGGGTGAGGCCGAGGCGCTCGACGCTCTCGAAGCGATGAACGTGCCGGCGACGGTCACCATGCGGGCCGACGGCTACGTCCAGGACCTCGCGTCCCAATGGGTCGCCGACGCCGTCGCCGCCGGCGCGGGGGAGCGGGTCCTCGACGTGTGCTCCGCCCCTGGTGGCAAGGCGACCCGGCTCGCCGACGATGGTGCCTTCGTCGTGGCCGCCGACGTCCGTCCGTCCCGCGTCGGCCTGGTGGCCGGGAACGCCCGAGCCCTCGACCTGGGCACCGATCAGCTGGCCTGTGTCGTCGCCGACGGCACCGCTGCGCCGTTCCCGCAGGGCTCGTTCGACAAGGTGCTGCTCGACGCCCCGTGCTCGGGGCTCGGGGCGCTGCGCCGTCGACCCGACGCCCGCTGGCGCATCGGGGCCGACGACGTCGTCGCCCTGGCCGCGCTCCAACGACGCCTGCTCGACGAGGCGGCCACCCTCGTTCGTCCGGGCGGCGAGCTCGTGTACAGCGTGTGCACCCTGACCGCGGCCGAGTCGGTCACCATCGACGAGTGGCTGGTCGGGGCCCATCCGGAGATGGTGGCGCTCGACGCCCCCGACGCTCCCTGGCGCCCCGCCGGGCGCGGTGCCCTGCTGTTGCCCCAGGACGCCGGCACCGACGGCATGTACCTGCTCCGACTCCGACGCTCTGAGGGAGACGCCCCGTCATGACCGATCCCGCCCACCACGGCCACGTCGGCCACCACGGCCACGCCCCGACCGACCACGCCGCCACCACGACGCCGGCCGAGGGGCTGGAGGCCAAGGTGCTGACCGTCTCCGACGGCGTCGTGGCCGGTACCCGCGACGATCGCTCCGGCCTCGCCCTCGTCGAGCGTCTCGGTGCCGAGGGCTTCGCCGTCGTCGACCACCGGGTGGTGGCCGACGGGCGCGACACGGTGGGGGAGGCGATCGTGGAGATGGCCGAGGGCTTCACCGGCGTGATCGTGACGACGGGCGGCACCGGCTTCGGGCCCCGGGATCTCACCCCCGAGGGCACCTCCGTCGTGCTCGACCGCCACGCTCCCGGGTTGGCCGAGGCCATGCGGCTGGTGAACCCCCTGGGACGGCTCTCGCGCGGCGTCGCCGGCACGCGGGGGAGCGCGCTCGTCCTCAACGCCCCTGGCTCGCCAGCGGGGGCGGTCGAGTGCCTCGAGGCGGTCATCGATGTCGTCCCCCACGCCATCCGGCTGCTGGCTGGCGATCCCCGCTGACCGCTGATGGCTCGAATGTGGCGGCCATGACAACCACATTCGAGCCACCTGAGCGGGAGCGTGTGGTCCTACCCGGTGGAGTGGGCCGTGGCCGGTGGTACACCGGAGCCCCGTCCTTCGCCCGATGGAATTGTCAGCCAGCGCGTTCCGGGCGACGATTCTGCGCGTCGATCTGGCCAGATTGATCGGAAGGAAGCTGGAAATGTTCACCGGCATCGTGGAGGAGCTCGGGTCCGTGGCGTCTCGCCATGGCTCCCGCCTGCGCATCGCTGCCGGTACCGTCCTCGACGGCGCCACCATCGGGGACTCCACTGCGGTGAACGGGTGCTGCCTCACCATCGTCGCCTTCGACGCCACCGAGGGCTGGTGGGAGGCCGACGTCAGCGACGAGACCTACGCCCGCACCAACCTGGGGGGCCTGCTCCCTGGCGACCCGGTCAACCTCGAACGGCCGGTGCGTCTCCAGGACCGCCTGGGCGGCCACCTCGTGCAGGGCCACGTCGACGGCGTCGGCGAGATCGTGGTCCCCGCTCCCGACCTGCGGGTCCGGGCGCCGCAAGGGCTGCTGCGCTACGTGGTGGAGAAGGGCTCGATCACCGTCGACGGCATCTCCCTGACCGTGGTGGAGCCGCTCCCCGACGGATTCACCGTCGCCGTGATCCCCCACACCGCCGCCGTCACCACCTTGGGAGCCAAGGGTGCGGGTGCCGCGGTGAACCTCGAGGTCGACGTGGTGGCCAAGTACGCCGAACGGCTCCTCGAGGGCCAGCTCGCGGCGATCGCTCGAACCGACACCTCACCGCAGTCCACCGCTCCTACACCGGCCCCGTCCGAGGAGGCCCGATGAGCCCCAGCCGCTCCGAGTACGCCGACCACTTCGCCACCATCCCCGAGGCGGTCGCCGCTGTGGGTCGGGGTGAGATCGTCGTGGTCGTCGACGACGAGGACCGAGAGAACGAGGGCGATCTCATCATGGCGGCCGAGTCGGCCACGCCCGAGACGATCGCCTTCTTCGTGCGCCACACGTCGGGCGTGATCTGCGCACCGCTCACCGGTGACCGCCTCGACGAGCTCGAGATCCCGCTGATGGTGCGCGACAACACCGAGGCCCAGCGCACCGCCTTCACCTACAGCGTCGATTTCCGCCACGGCACCTCGACGGGCATCTCGGCCGCCGACCGCGCCGCCACCATCCGGGCCCTGATCGACCCGGCGACCCGGCCCGGCGACCTCGCCCGCCCCGGCCACATCTTTCCCCTGCGCTACGCGGCGGGCGGTGTGCTCAAGCGAGCCGGCCACACCGAGGCCGCCGTCGACCTGGCCCGCATGGCCGGGCTGTCGCCGGCCGGCGTGCTGTGCGAGATCGTCAACGACGACGGCACCATGGCGCGGGTTCCCGACCTCGTGCAGTTCTGCAAGGAGCACGACCTGCTCCTCATCACCATCGCCGAGCTGATCCGGTACCGCCGCCAGACCGAGAAGCTGGTCCGGCGGATCTCGGAGGCCCGGATCCCGACGGAGTGGGGCGAGTTCACGTGCTACGTGTACGAGTCGCTCCTCGACGGCGAGCAGCACGTCGCCTTCGTGAAGGGCGCCGTGCAGGGCGAGAAGAACGTGCTCGTTCGGGTGCACTCGGAGTGCCTCACCGGCGACGTGTTCGGCTCGCAGCGCTGCGACTGCGGCATCCAGCTCGACCAGGCCATGAGCCGGATCTCGGACGAGGGCCTCGGCGTCGTCGTCTACCTGCGGGGCCACGAGGGCCGCGGCATCGGCATCGGCCACAAGATCCGGGCCTACTCCCTGCAGGACGAAGGGCACGACACGGTCGAGGCCAACGAGGCCCTCGGCCTCCCGGTCGACAGCCGCGAGTACGGCATCGGTGCCCAGATCCTCGTCGATCTCGGCATCACCACGATGCGCTACATGACGAACAACCCGTCCAAGTACGGCGGTCTCGAGGGCTTCGGGCTCGACATCGTGGAACGGGTGCCGCTCGAGTCGGCGCCCAACCCCGAGAACATCGCCTACCTGCGTACCAAGCGCGACAAGATGGGCCACCTCCTCGAGGGCCTCGACTGATGTCGAAGAACTTCACCGCGGCCCACTCCGTGCAGGGCGATGTCGACGGCGTCGGGGTGCGGGTGGGCCTGGTGTGCGGCCGGTTCAACGACCACATCACCCAGCGCCTGCTCGAGGGCGCCGAGAACGCGCTGGCGGTCCACGGCGTGGCGGAGGCCGACGTCACCGCCGTGTGGGTGCCAGGCGCCTACGAGATCCCGATGGCGGCCAAGGCCCTCATCGACCACGACCACGTCGACGCCGTGGTCTGCCTCGGCGCGGTGATCCGGGGCGAGACCTCCCACTACGACTTCGTGGCGGGGGAGTGCGCCCGTGGCATCCAGGACGTCCAGCTCGCCACCGGTGTTCCGGTGGTCTTCGGGGTGCTCACCACCGAGAACCTCGAGCAGGCCCTCGCCCGTTCCTCCGACGAGGACAACAAGGGTGAGGAGTCGGTTCGCACCGCCCTCGAGATGGTCAGCCTGCTCCGCACCCTGTCGCGGCCGAAGCGCTGAGCCTCAGCCGACGGCGGCGCCGAAGAGGCTGCCGATCAACATGGTGAGAGCCATGGCCGCGATCCCGCCGACGACGGTGCGCACGGTCGGGCGCCACGGGCTGGCCCCGCCGATGCGGGCGCCGGAGATGCCGAGGACGACCAGGGCGACGACGGCGACGGCCACGGTCGCCCCTATCCGGATGCCGGTGGCCGAGCTCGACGGCACGACGGCAGCGGCGAGCAGGGGGAGCGAGGCGCCGATGGCGAACGACAGGATCGACACGACGGCGGCCTGGGTGGGCCGGGCCCGGGAGACCTCGGTGATCCCGAGCTCCTCGACGAGGTGGGTGCTGAGGGCGTCGTGGCGGGTCAGCTCTGATGCCACCTCGAGGGCGAGCTCGTTGCTGAGGCCCTTCGCCTTGTAGATGGCGGTCAGCTCGGCCAGCTCGCGCTCGGGCACGTGGGCGAGCTCCCACTGCTCCTTGGCGATGTCGGCCTGCTCGCTGTCGCGCTGCGACGAGACCGACACGTACTCGCCGAGCCCCATCGACAGCGCACCCGACACCAGGCCGGCCATGCCCGCCACGAGCACGGCGGTGCGCCCGGTGTCGGCGGCGGCGACGCCGAGGATCAGCGCAGCCGTCGAGATGATGCCGTCGTTGGCGCCCAGAACCGTGGCGCGCAGCCATCCGGCGCGGTGGGTGTAGTGCCGCTCGCGATGTGGGTTCGGGCGGCGATCCGTCGACGGTGCCATGGGCGGATCCTACGGTCGAGTGGTCGGGGTAACCCGCTCGGTGAGCTTGCTGTCAAGCGGTAGGTTGGCCGACATGTTGAAGCTCGTCCTGCCAAAGGGCTCCCTCGAGAAGGCCACACTCGAACTGTTCGAAGCGGCCGATCTCAAGGTCTCGAGGGACTCCGCGGTGCAGTACAAGGCGACCATCGACGACCCCCGTGTCGCCGAGGTGCGGATCCTGCGCCCGCAGGAGATCCCGCAGTACGTCGCCGAGGGCCTCTTCGACCTCGGCATCACCGGGCGGGACTGGGTGGAGGAGACCGCCAGCGACGTCGAGTCGCTGGGTGAGCTGCAGTACTCCAAGGCCACCTCGAACCCGGTGCGCATCGTGGTCGGGGTCCCCCAGGACTCCCTGGTCGAGAAGGTCGAGGACCTCCCCTCGGGGGTCCGCGTGTCGAGCGAGTACCCCGAGCTGACGCGGCGGTTCTTCGCCGACAAAGGGATCGACGCCGACGTCCGCCTCAGCTACGGCGCCACCGAGGCCAAGGTGCCCGACATCGTCGACTGCGTCGTCGACGGCACCGAGACGGGCCGGGCCCTGCGGGCGGCGAAGCTCAAGGTCATCGGCGAGATCATGCAGAGCTACAC
>DATDIY010000029.1:0-2125 GCA_036520815.1 Acidimicrobiales bacterium | reverse complement strand
CTGGGCCTGCTCGCCGGCGAGCTCTCCCCCACCGGCGGCTCGGTGCGCGTCCAGGGCTCGGTCGCCCACCTCCCCCAGGACCTGCCGCTCCGCCGCAGCACCACCGTCGACGAACTGCTCGGCATCGACCACGTCCGGGCGGCCCTGCACGCCATCGAGGCCGGCGAGACCGGGCCCGACCTCTACGACGCGGTGGGCCACGAGTGGGACGTCGAGGAGCGGGCCCTGGCCACGCTCGACCAGCTGGGCCTGGGGGCCATCGGTCTCGACCGGAGCGTGGCCGGCCTCTCCGGCGGGGAGTGCATCCTGCTCGGCCTGGCCGGGCGCCTCCTGACCCGGCCCGACGTCCTGCTCCTCGACGAGCCCACCAACAACCTCGACCGACGCGCACGCGGCCGGCTCCTCGACGTGGTCACCGGCTGGCGGGGCGCGCTGGTCCTCGTGAGCCACGATCGGGAGCTGCTCGCGCATGTCGACACGATCGCCGAGCTGCGGGCGGGCACCGTCCGGACCTACGGCGGCAACCTCCGCACCTACGAGGAGGCGATCGCCGTCGAGCAGGCCGCCGCGACGAGGGCCGTCCAGACCGCCGAGGGAGAGCTGCGACGCGAGCAGCGCGACCGGGTGGAGGCGGAGACCAAGCTCGCCCGCCGGGCCCGGACCGGGCGGGAGAAGGCGGCGGGCGGCGGGATGCCGAAGATCCTCGTCGGAGGGCGCAAGCGGCGGGCCGAGGTCACCGCCGGCAAGCAGCGCGACCTCCACGACGACCGGATCGACACCGCCAGGGACCGTCTGGATGACGCCCGCCGGGCGGTGCTCGACGAGGCCCGCATCCGGCTCGAGCTGCCCGGTTCCGAGGTGCCGACTCGTCGCCTCGTCGTCCGCCTCGACCAGGTGGCGCTGGAGCACGGCCCCACGGTGTCGATCGAGGTCCGCGGACCCGAGCGCATCGCGGTCGTCGGTGCCAACGGCGCCGGGAAGACCACCCTGCTGCGCGTGATCGCCGGCGAGACCACCGCACTCTCGGGTGCGGCCGAGGTGCCCGTCCCCGTCCGCTTCCTGCCCCAGGCGCTCGACCTGCTCGACGACGGGATCAGCGTCGTCGACAACGTCGCCCGGCTGGCGCCGAGCGCCACGACCAACGAGATCCGGGCCCGCCTGGCCCAGCTGCTGTTCCGGGGACGTCAGGCCGACCAGCTCGCCGGCACCCTCTCGGGCGGCGAACGGCTCCGGGCGACGCTCGGCGCGCTGCTGCTCGCCGAGCCCACGCCCCAGCTCGTGCTGCTCGACGAGCCCACCAACAACCTCGACATGGCCAGCGTCGGCCAGCTCACCGACGCGCTGGGTTCGTTCCGCGGCGCGTTGATCGTGGTCAGCCACGACCTGCCCTTCCTGCGTGACCTCTCCCCGAGCCGCTGGCTCGAGCTCACCGTCGCCGGCCTCGCCGACATCGAACCGCTCTGACCGCACCGGCGCTGGCAGGCTCTGGGGATGACCGCGCCGGAACCGCTGATGATCGATCTGTCGGACTTCGACGCCGTCGGAGTCCTCTCCGACGTCGTGGTCACCCTCCGGGCCCACGTGATGGCCACCGACAACGACGCCGCCGCCACGATCGACGCTCCCGCCGGCTGGCACCACGTCGTGGTGACGGCCAAACCAGGCGGCAGCACCGTGCTGGTCGTGCGCTACGGCGAGCTGAGCCTCTCCCGGCTGCGCAACGTGGCCGACGCCCTCCACGGACGGGGCTGGCAGCTCGACGAGGACGGCGAGGGTGCGACCCTGCGCCAACCGCCGGGCACCGCGGCGACCGACGCCGCCTTCGAGGCCCTGGCCGTGCTCGGCACCGCCGGGGCGCCCACCACGCCGAGGGCGGTCACCGCCGTCGATTCCCGTGGCACCACGCTCGATCTGCACCAGTGACGTGGCGCCGGCACGACCGGCGTGGTGGGGGCGATCCGTTGCTCGATCCGGCCGCCGAGCCTACGGTTGAGACGACTTCTAAGCGGTGCCCATCAATCCGGGGGATTCATGGAAAAGCTCATCGTCGTGTCCGTGGACTCGCACGCCACCATGCCGGTCGACGCCTGGCCGCAGTACGTCGAGCAGCGCTACCACGAGCACC
>DATDIY010000028.1:0-2115 GCA_036520815.1 Acidimicrobiales bacterium | reverse complement strand
CGGCGTCGTGCTCGGTCCGATCGCGATCGGCCTCGGCCTCATGGCCCGACGCCAGATCCGTCGCACCGGGCAGCCCGGCCTCGGGACGGCGACGGTCGGGATGGTGCTCGGCGCGATCGCGTTCGTCATCCCGCTCGTGATGTTGGCCTTCTGATTCCCTATGGAGGATCCGGTGTCAAGCGGTTCGCTGGTTGACCGGGTCGTTGGTGGCCGTCAACGATGGTGGGTGGGGAAGGTCGCCCCGTGTGCCTGCGCTTCGAGCGCGTGGCTTGGACTGTTCCGCGTGGACTGTCTGGGGGGCCTTCCCCGCTTTCTTGCTGCGCCGGCGGGCGCGGACCTCGGCGGGCACGGTCCAGTGCTGGGCGATGATGGCCTTGGCCTCGTCGGGCTCGACGGGTCGGCCGTCGATGTCGCAGATCACGTAGGGCATGTTCCTGGTCATCACGGCCCAGAACCGTTCGGCGAGGTTGGCGGCCACGACGCACAGCGCGCCGAGGTGGTCCTTGCCGCGCTCGACCATCTGCAGGTAGTAGATCCGGGCGAGCTGGGGGTCGGTCTTGCGGGCGTTGTCGGCGGCGCGCACGAGGGTGGTGCGCAGCAGCGACGAGCCGGCCTTGGACATCGGTTGGCCCTTGCGGTCGGTGTCGCCGGTCTCGGAGGCCTTGGGGACCAGGCCGGTGAAGGAGCGGAACTGTTTGGCCTTGGGGAAGCGGGCCGGCTCGCCGATGGCGGCGACGAGGGCGGGCCCGCTGATGGCGGCGACGCCGGGCAGGCTGCGGGCCAGGCCGGCAGGGTCGACCCACCGGTAGGCGTTGTCGCGTTCGGCGGCGTGGGTGGTGAGCTCGGCCTGGACGGCGCGCAGCAGACGGACCTCGGTGGCGATCTCGGCCGCCAGGTCGGCGAACGCGACCGCCGGGTGGCCGGCGTAGAGCTCGATCGATGCCTCGGCGGCAGCGATCCACGCGTGGGCACGGTCGGCGCCTTGGTGGTTGTGCGACGCTTTGGCGATCAGCGCGCCGAGCCGCTTGAGGCCCAGTCGGAGCAGGGCGTTCGGGTCGGCGTAGCGCTCGAGGACGGCGAGGTCGGCGACACCGAGGTCACCGGTGAGCGGGGTCATCGGCAACAGCTGGCGGGTCAGGTCTTTGATCCGTCGCTTGTGCAGCGCGCCTTGCTGGGTGAGCCGGTCGGTGGCCCGCACCCGGCGGTCCAAGGCGGCCCGCTCGACGCCGGGCAACTCGAGAGGTTGCAGCCCGGCGGGATCGAACAGCGGCAGCCGGGCCAGGGTGTCGGCGTCGATGCCGTTGGTCTTGGTGTGTCGGGACAAGAACCGGCGCAGATCCGCCGCCTTGGCCGACGACACCCGGTGCACCACATGCCCGCGGTTGGCGAAGAACACCGCGATCGGCAGCCACGCCGGCCCCGTCGGCTCCACCACCACCTCCAGCCGGGTGCCCGCCGAGCAGCCCGCCAACGCCGCGGCCTCCACCTCGCCCAAGCTCTCCACCGTCGGCCACGCCTTGCGCTTGGCGATCGTGTTGCCTTCCCCGTCGAGCACCCGCACGGTGTGCGCGCTGGCGATGCCCAAGTCGATGCCGACCAGGCGCCTGTCGCTCATGTCGTCTCCTTCGTTCGTGTCGGTTCCACCGGCTCGCCCGCGGAGGCGACGCACGCATCAGGCCACGGTCCCAAGGAGACACGCCCAACCGCGGCTCCCACTCATGTGCTGCAACCGGTCCCGACCTCGACGGGCCGGACCACTTCCCTCATCCGGGGCATCCGTGGCCGGGCCGGGTGTGGCAATCAGACGTACGAGGCCAACCCCTCACGGAGCCCCCTCAGAGCGGATCTCGACGCCACCCCCCGGACCAGCCGGGATGACCATGCAACCCTGGAACCTCAGCCCCGTGGTGGATCCACGGTGCCGATGTCCCTTACATGAGCGAACAGTTCGGAGAACGACGCGACCGAGTGCGCGCCTCAGACGATGTCGAGCGAGAGCATCCTGATCGCGTTGCCGCGCACGACCTTGTAGATGGTCTCGTCGTCGAGGTCGGCCATCATCTCCTCGGCCAGCTTCTTGGTGTGGGGCCACGTCGAGTCGACGTGCGGGTAGTC
>DATDIY010000027.1:0-7610 GCA_036520815.1 Acidimicrobiales bacterium | reverse complement strand
TCAGCTGGACGGCCACCGACTCCAAGCCCGGTCTGGCATCGGCCAAGACCGTGAGCCGGCTCACGGCAACGATCCGCGCAACCCGCTACTTCGCCGACACCGTGGTGGTGTTCCTGCACTGGGGCCAGGAGCGCACCGAGTGCCCGACGGTGCGCCAGAAGGACCTGGCGCCGGCGCTGCTGGCGGCGGGGGCCGACATCGTCGTCGGCAGCCACGCCCACCGGCTGCTGGGCGCCGGCCGCCTGGGCGAGGGCTTCGTCGCCTACGGCCTCGGCAACTTCATCTGGTTCAACGAGCAGGGCCCCAACGGCGACACCGGCACGCTGCTCGTCTCCGCCACCGGACGCCACATCGACGGCTACGAGTGGCGCCCCGCCCGCGTGCGCAACGGCGTGCCCACGGCCCTCGAAGGTGTGGCGGCCGACGAGGCGCGGGCACGATGGGAGGGGTTGCGGGGCTGCACCGACCTGCTGCCCTGATCTGCCTCGCTGGTCGGCACCGTGGGAGAGTCGGCGTATGAAGCGTTGGCATCCGGAGCTGTGGGTGAGCCTCCGACCGAACGGCGTGGGCCTCCAGAAGCCCAACCACTACGGGGACATGGCCCGGGTGGCGTGGGCCAACCGCTCTCACGCCCGTCACGCTCTGAAGATCCTGAAGAACGGAGTGTGCGACGGGTGCGCCCTCGGCGTCGCCGGTCTGCACGACTGGACCATCGAGGGCACGCACCTCTGCATGACCCGCCTGCGGCTGCTCGAGGTCAACTGCGCCGATCCGTTCGACCACGATGTGCTCGCCGACGTCGCAACCCTCCGGGGCCTCGACGGAGCCCAGCTGCGCGATCTCGGTCGGCTCGCCCATCCCATGAGGCGCCGGAGGGGCGAGCCCGGCTTCCACCGCATCAGCTGGGAGGAGGCCCTCACCGCGCTCGCCGACGGGCTCCGGGCCGCCGGCCCCGATCGCGCTGCGATGTTCGTCACCAGTCGGGGTATCACCAACGAGACCTACTACGCCGCCGGCAAGGCGGCCCGGGCCATGGGCATCGCCAATGTCGACTCGGCCGCCCGGATCTGCCACGCCCCGTCCACCACCGCCCTCAAGCGCACGGTCGGAGTGGCCGCCACCACCTGCTCGCTGTCCGACGTGCTCGAGTCCGACCTGGTGGTCATCTGGGGCGCCAACCCGGCGGCGAACCAGCCGGTGTTCATGAAGTACCTCTACGAGGCGCGCTCGCGCGGCACGCGGGTCGTGGTGGTCAACCCGTTCCTCGAGCCCGGCCTCGACCGGTACTGGGTGCCGTCGAGTCCGGAGTCGGCCCTGTTCGGCACCAAGATGTGCGACCTCCACGTCCCGGTTCGCCCCGGCGGCGATGTCGCCCTCGCCGACGCGGTGCTGAAGCGTCTGATCGAGCGGGGCGCCGTCGACGAGGCGTTCGTCGACGAGCACACCACCGGATGGTCCGAGCTCGAGGCGCACCTCGCCTCGTTGTCGATCGACGAGCTGCTGGCCGAGGCGGGACTCACCAGCGCGCAGCTCGAGGCGTTCGTCGACGAGTACGCCGCCGCCGGCTCGGCCATCCTGCTCTGGTCGATGGGCATCACCCAGCACCGTCACGCCGGCGAGGGGGTGCGGGGGATCGTGAACCTGGCCCTGGCCCGAGGCAACGTCGGACGCGACGGGGCGGGGCTCATGCCGCTGCGCGGCCACTCCGGTGTGCAGGGCGGCGCCGAGATGGGCGCCTACGCCACGGCCCTGCCCGGCGGGGTGGAGCCCGACGCCGACAGCGCCGCCCGTCTGGCCGAGCAGTGGGGCTTCCCGGTGCCGGCGCACGCCGGGCTCACCGCCGCGGAGATGCCCGAAGCGGCCGAACGGGGCGAGCTCGACGTGCTGTGGATGTCGGGCGGGAACTTCCTCGACGTGCTGCCGGACCCGCCGAGGGTCGAGGCCGCGCTGGCCCGCGTGCCGCTCCGGGTGCACCAGGACATCGTGCTCAGCTCCCAGATGCTGGTGGAGGGTGACGACGTGATCCTCCTCCCCGTGCGCACGCGGTACGAGCAGGAGGGCGGCGGGACCGAGACCACGACCGAGCGTCGCATCGTCTTCTCGCCCGAGATCCCCCACCCGGTGGGCGAGGCCCGCAGCGAGTGGCGCGTGTTCGGGGAGGTGGCCGCCCGGGTGCGTCCCGACCTGGTCGGCCACTTCGCCTGGCGCGACAACCAGGCCCTGCGGACCGAGATCGCCCGGATCGTTCCCGCCTATGCCGGCATCGAGGCGCTGGCCGACACCGGTGACAACGTGCAGTGGGGTGGGCGCCATCTGGCCGCCGGCGGCGAGTTCCCGACCGATGACGGCCGCGCCCGCTTCTCGGTGGTGGAGCGACCGACGACTGAGCTCCCCGATGGCGCCTTCACCGTCGCCACCAGGCGGGGCAAGCAGTTCAACTCGATGGTGTTCGGACGCCACGACCCCATCACGGGCCTCGACCGCGACGAGATCCTCATCGATGCCAGCGACGCCGCCGAGCGGGGCCTGGCGGAGGGGGAGCGCGTCACCCTGCGCTCCGAGGTCGGCACGCTCACGGGGCGCCTGCGCTTCACCCGTCTCCCGAGCCGCAGCCTGCAGGTGCACTGGCCCGAAGGCAACGTGCTCGTCGCCGCCGGCCCCGAGCACCGCGAGGGCCCCAGCCGGGTGCCCGACTACAACGCGGTGGTGACCATCTCGCGGCCGGGATCCGCCGGATCGTCGACAGCTTGACCAGGTAACCTCCCGCGCCTATGGCGGAACCGTCGGGAGAACGGGTCGCCGGCCAGAGCTCCGCCGGACGAGCCCGGGGACGCACCTGGGTCAGCGCGCTGTGCCTGGTGCTGGCGTGCGTGGTGTTCACGGTCGGCCTGTTGGCGTCGTGGGCCGCTTCTGTCGTCTACGACAGCGACACCTTCGCCGACCGCTCGGTCGCCCTGCTCGACGAGCCCGAGGTGCGCCGGGAGCTGGCCGACCGCTTGACCGAGCAGTTGGCCCTGGCGGGCAACCAGCAGGCGGTCAACTTCCGGCCTGCCTTCCAGTTGGCTGTCGAGGCGGCCATCGACACCGACACCTTCCGCTCGATCTTCCGCACCGCGGTGAAGCGGACCCATCAGGCGATCCTCGTCAGCCAGGACGGCGACGGCTCCGCGCTCGACCTGTCGGACTCCGTCACCATCATCGCCTCGAACCTCACGCTGCCGAGCTCCGCCGCTCAGGGCCAGGGCAACAGCGCGGGACTGAACAACAGCCTGGGCGACATCACCCAGCGCATGTCCGACCTGCGGGTTTGGAGCTGGGAGGACTACGCCGGGATCGTCACCCTCGTCGGCCTGGTCGGAGGGCCGGTGCTCGCCGCTGTTGCGATTGCCGTTTCGCCGAACCGGCGCCGCACGGTGCGCCGCCTCGGTTGGGGCGTGGTGGCCGGCGGACTGGTGCTGGCCATCCTCGTCCCCGTCTCCCAGGGCGTGGTGGGCTCGCGCATCTCCGACGGCCCGTTGAGCAGCGCGGTGTCGGCCGGGCTGGGCAACGTCATGGCCGATCTGCGAACGATGGGTCTCTGGGTCGCCGCCTACGGGTTCCTCCTGGCTGCCGCCACGCGGGCCGGGAACAAGCCGCTGCCCACCCCCGATCGAGCGTGGGCCCGGTTCCACGCTTGGGTCGACCGTCGTCGGGAGACGACCGGCGGCACCGTGCTGGTGGGGGCCGGCGCGCTCCTCGGCGGGATCTACGTGGTCACCGGCCCCCAGCGCACGATCACCCTCCTGGTGCTCGTCGCCGGCCTCTGGCTGAGCTACCTCGGCGTCGCCCTCCTCACCCGCCTCGTTCAGGCCGTTCCGGCGCAGGTGGGCGCCGACCTGGCCGTGCGCCGGGCCCACCGTCAGCGGCGCCTCCTGGTGGGCGGGGCCATC
The DNA here is from genome assembly GCA_036520815.1 of Acidimicrobiales bacterium. Classification (GTDB taxonomy): domain Bacteria; phylum Actinomycetota; class Acidimicrobiia; order Acidimicrobiales; family Acidimicrobilacustridaceae; genus CAMFLJ01. The sequence continues at coordinate 3,681 of DATDIY010000027.1, read as the reverse complement.
GCGGTGGTCGCCGTCCTGCTGCTCGGCACCGCCGCGGTGCTCACCACCCGCGGCGCGGCGCGGGCGGCGGAGGCGGCGGGCGCACCGGAGTGCAACGGCGAGGCAGCCCTGTGCGACGTGCCGATCAACCTGGCCATGTTCCCCGGGGCCCACAACGCGATGTCATCGGCGCTCTATCCGGGCTGGCTCTTCGCCGAGCAGAGCAACACGCTCACCGGTCAGCTCGACGCCGGCGTGCGGGCCCTGCTGATCGACACCCACTACGGGGTGCCGTCGACCGCCCGGCTCCCCGGCTCGGAGACCCCGGTGATCATCACCGACCGGGCCGCCGAGTTGGCCTCGCCGCCGGGCGAGAGCTACGACCCCGCCATCGCGGCGCGGGCCCAGCAGGTCGCCGCCAACGCGCCACCTCAGGCCGGCGCCCAGCGCGACATCTATCTCTGCCACAACTTCTGCGAGATGGGCGCGGCGTCGTTCACCGGGCAGATGGAGTCCGTGCGCCGGTGGCTCGAGACCAACCCCGAGGAGGTGGTGATCCTCGTCGTCGAGGACCACACCACCCCGACCGACACCGCCGCCGCCCTCGAGGCCGCGGGCCTGGCCGACCGGGCCTGGGCCCTCGACCCGGCCCAGCCGATGCCGACGCTCGGCGACCTGATCGACGCCGGCCGGAACCTGTTGGTGTTCGCCGAGAACCAGGGCCCGGGCTCTCCCGACTGGTACCAGTCCGCCTACCAGTGGTTCCAGGAGACGCCCTACGCCTGGAAGTCCGTCGACGAGATGAACTGCAAGCCCAATCGCGGCCAGGCCGCCAACAAGCTGATGCTGATCAACCACTGGGTCACCTACTCGCCCCCGGATCCGGGCAAGGCCGGAAGCCAGGTGAACTCCGCCGACGTGCTGAAGGCTCGGATCGAGCAGTGCCTCGACGAACGGGGCGTGTTCCCGAACGTGGTGGCGGTCGACTTCGCCGAGCGGGGGGCGCTCATGGCGACCGTCGACTCCTACAACCAGGGGACCCGCAGCAGCGTCGGGAACCTGCGGAGCTCCGTCGAGGAGGACGCCGACTCGACCGGCACGACCAGCCCCGGAGGCACCACCCCGAGCACGCTGCCCGAGGCGGTGGCCACCTCATCGGCGTTCAAGGCGCCGACGGTCATCACGTCGCTGACCGGCGGGAACCCGGCCGTGTTCTGTGCCGGCACCGATCAGCTCGTCGCCGTGTTCACCGGGTGGGCCCTGGCCGACCTGTCGAAGCCGGCCGCGGCCGGAGGGCTGCCAGCGCTCACCTACGGCCCACTGGTCGATCGGATCCTGCGTGACCTCGGCCCGGTCACTCCGGTCGAGCTGGCGCGGCAGCTGGCCCCGGGTGTCGCCCAGTCGGCCGCTGCCGTCGACGCGTTGCGCCAGGCCGGGTTCGACCAGGCCGCCATCGACGGGCTGGCCGACGCCCTCAGCGAGCAGCTGGCGGGACCGGCCCCGGATCTGGGCGTCGCCGAACAGCTCGTCGTCGACCGCATCCAGGAGCAGCTCGGCCGTGACGGCACCCTCGCCCTGGCTCAGGCCTTCGAACGCGACCACCCCACCCCGGTCGGGCTCTTCGATCTCGGCGACGTCAGCGACGACGTGGCCACCGGCTCCGGCTGGGGCTGCCTCCTCCAGGCCTGACCTGCCTCCCCTCCCGAACTGGTAGGCATCCAGCCGGCTCCGTCCGGCGCGGTGCCTACCAGTTCGCTGATTCTGGGGGTGCAGGGGGCCGCCCGTAGACTGCGGCCATGACCGAAGCCGTCTCGCCCACGGTCGGGCTCGGTGTGGTGCACCTGTTCTGCAAGGTGACCCCACTCGCCGATGCCGAGTCGATCACCACTGCTGTGCAGAAGGCCCAGGCCGATGGGGACCAGGTGGTCACCGTCGCCGTGCTCGGCCACAAGGCCGACCTGGCGTTCATGCTCCTCGGTCCCGACCTGTGGCGGCTCCGGGGGTTCCAGGCCGCGGTGCAGAACGCCGGGCTCGACGTCGTCGACTCCTACGTCTCGCTCACCGAGCTCTCCGAGTACGCCCAGGGCGTGCCCGACGAGATGAAGCAGGCCCGCCTCCATCCGCAGCTCCCGCCCGAGGGGAAACCGGCGTGGTGCTTCTACCCGATGTCGAAGCAGCGGGGCGACGTGAACAACTGGTTCACGCTGCCCTACGACGACCGCAAGGAGATGATGTACGAGCACGGCGCGTCGGGCCGGAAGTTCGCGGGGCGCATCCTCCAGCTCATCACCGGCTCGGCCGGCCTCGACGACTACGAGTGGGGTGTCACCCTGTTCGCCGGCGCTCCTGACGACCTCAAGGAGGTCGTCTACACGATGCGCTTCGATCGGGCGTCCGCCCTCTACGCCGAGTTCGGGCCCTTCTACACCGGCCTGGTCGCACCGGTGTCCGAGGTGCTCGAGCGCCTCGGGATCGACTGAGCCGATCCCGACCGTGCCGTCGACCGTCGTGGCTCCGCCTGTGGACGCGCTGCGTCGCGAGCTGCTCGCTCTCGACCGGGTGGTGGTGGCGTTCAGCGGAGGCGCCGACTCGGCCTTGCTGGCCTACGTCGCCCACACCACCCTCGGCGCCGACCGCTGCGTGGCCGTCACTGCCGTCTCTCCGTCGCTGGCCGGCGCCGAGCGCGCCGATTGCGCCGCCCTGGCCGCCGAGTGGGGCCTGCAGTGGCAGGAGGTGGTGACCACCGAGATGGAAACCGCGGCCTACCGGATCAACGACGGCGACCGCTGCTTCCACTGCAAGTCGGCGTTGATGGATGTCGTCGGGCCCCTCGCCGAGACGACCGGATCGACGGTGGTGCTCGGCGTGAACCTCGACGACCTGGGCGACCACCGGCCCGGCCAGGAGGCGGCGGCGTCTGCCGGAGCGGTGTTCCCGCTCGTGCGGGCCGGCTTCACCAAGGCCATGGTCCGGGAGGCTTCACAGGCCCTCGGACTGCGCACCTGGGACAAGCCGGCGGCGGCCTGCCTGGCGTCGAGGGTCCCGTACGGCACCTCGGTGACGGTGGCGGTGCTCTCTCGGGTGGAGCGGGCCGAGGCGGCAGTGCGGCAGCTCGGCTTCCGGGAGCTGCGGGTGCGCCACTACGGCGACACCGCCCGTCTCGAGGTCCCGCTCGACGACCTCGCCTCGGTGCTCGCCCGGCGCGAGGAGGTCGTCGCCGCGGTCCGCGGCGCTGGCTACCGCTACGTCACGCTCGATCTGGAGGGGTTGCGCTCCGGCAACCTCAACCAGGCGCTCGACCGCTGAGCCCAGGGGCGGGTCGCTCGGGGGTGCGGCGCACCCCGGCGCGGGCTGGACACGGCTTTTTCGGCCTTCGGCACGATCACGTAGTGTCCAACGGTCGGTGGCCCGTCCGGTTCGGACGAGGTGTACGGCCGCCGGGAGGCGTCACGAGAGGCCGTGTCGGTCGTCTCGTTGCGTCCGGGGGACGAGATCTGGAGAGGAAGGTCGCTCGTGGCTGAGTCAGTGGCGCCGTTGTCGCACCTGAAGGTGCTCGACATGTCGAGGCTCATGCCCGGCGGGTACTGCACCCTCCTGCTGGCCGACCTCGGCGCCCAGGTGGTGAAGGTCGAGGCGCCCGGCAAGGGTGACGGTCTGCGTCCCATGAAACCGGGCGCTCCCACCGAGGCCATGCACATGGCG
>DATDIY010000026.1:0-3274 GCA_036520815.1 Acidimicrobiales bacterium | reverse complement strand
GTGCGCTTCTCGACCTGCGCGGGCACGTCGGGGAAGCGGGGCGTGGTCGCCACCAGGTCGGCGCCGGAGTAGGTGCACTCGTACATCGAGGGCACGTAGACGCCGGTGACGTGGGAGAGCTCGCGCAGCACGTGCTCGCGGCTGCCGTCGGTGCGACCGGAGGCCTTCCAGGCGCCGATGACCTCGGTGATCTCGCCGACGATCTCCTCACCGTCGCCGAGCACCACGAAGTCGAGGAAGTCGGCGATGGGCTCGGGGTTGTAGGTGCAGTGGCCCCCGGCGGCGATGAGCGGGTGCTCCGGCCGGCGGTCGGCGCTGCGCACGGGCACCCCGGCCAGGTCGACCATGTTGAGCAGGTTCGTGTAGGTCAGCTCGGCCGAGACGTTGAACCCGATGACGTCGAAGTCGGTGGCGGGCCGGTGGGTGTCGAGCGAGAACAGCGGCAGGCCCCGGGCGCGCAGCAGCTCGTCGAGATCGACCCACGGGGCGTAGGTGCGCTCCGCCACCGCATCGGACCGTTCGTTCAGGATCTCGTAGAGGATCTGCAGGCCCTGGTTGGGCAGGCCGATCTCGTAGGTGTCGGGATACGCCAACAGCCATGCCACGTGCTGCGGAGTGTGGTGGGGCCGCTGCGCACCGTCTTCCAGACCGATGTAGCGGGCGGGTTTGGCGACCTTGGCCAGCAGGGGTTCCAGCTGGGGCCACAAACCGTTCATTCGCACGAATGGTACTGGCTGGCGCTCGAACTACCGGAACCCGCCCCCGGATGGGTCAGCGGAAGCGGCGCATGTGCACGTTGAGCACGAGGCCGATGCCGGCGAAGGCGGTGATGGTCGACGACCCGCCCGAGCTGAGCAGCAGGAGGGGGATGCCGGTGACCGGCATGATGCCCGTCGCCATGCCCACGTTCTCGAACACGGAGAAGGCGAACATGGCCAGCACCCCGATGCACACGAACGAGCCGAACGGGTCGCGGGCGATCGACGCGATGCGCCAGATCCGGTAGCAGATGACCCCGTAGAGACCGAGGATCAGCCCCGATCCGACGAAGCCGAACTGCTCGGCCACCGACGTGAAGATGAAGTCGGTCTCCTGCTCGGGCACGAACCCGAGGCGGGTCTGGGGGCCGTTGAACAGGCCCTCCCCCGTCAGGCCGCCCGTGGCGATGGCCTGCTGGCTCTGCTCGACGTTGTAGCGGGCCTCGGAGCTGGTGTTCTCGGGGTCGAGGAAGGTGGTGAACCGGTCGCGCTGGTACTCCTTGAGCAGCGGCGAGTTGAGCACGCCGACGACACCGACCGCCGCCACCAGGGTGAGCACGGCCAGGTACTTGGCCGGCACCCCGCCCACCACGAACAGGGCGAGGGTGATGATCGTCAGGATCAGCACGAGCCCGATGTCGGGCTGGAGCATGATCAGCGCCATCGGCACGCCGGCGACGACGAGCAGGGCGGCGAGGCGGCGCAGGTCGATGTCGCCCTTGAACTCCGACAGGAGGAACGCCAGGGCGGCGATCAGCGACAGCTTGGCGAACTCGGCCGGCTGGAGCTGGAAGGGCCCGAGGCTGAACCAGGCCTGGGCGCCCTTCGCCTCGCCGCCGGTGCCGAGGGGCGAGAGCACCAGCACCAGCAGGCCGGTGGTGCCGGCGTAGAACAGCCAGGCCCAGTCGTGGAGCTTGTGGTAGTCGACGACGGCGAACACGCCCATCACGACCACGCCGATGACGACGAAGCCGAACTGACGCACCAGGTAGGTGTCGACGAAGTCGGGGCCGGGCCCGCGGGTGGCGCTGTAGACGGCCACGACGCCGATGAGCCCGAGGGCGATGGTGCACACCACCAGCACCGGGTCGAGGTGGCGGAACGGGGCGGTGGGGTCGCGCCGCGAGCGACGGGAGTCGTGGGCCGAGACGGTGCGGGGCAGCATCAGTCGGCCTTGGCCGGAGGCACGTAGAAGTACGGCGTCGGGGGCTGGCCGGACAGGTACTCGTAGAGGTGCTTGACGAGCGGGGCGGCGGTCTCCGAGCCGAAGCCGGCCTCCTCCATCACCGCCGCCACCGCGTACTGGGGGGCGCCGGCGGGGGCGTAGGCGGCGAACACCGACGTGTCGGCCTTGCCCCCGACCTGGGCGGTGCCGGTCTTGCCCACGATCGGGTAGGCGGTCTGGTTGAACCCGGCGAACGAGCCGGCAGCGGTGCCCTGGCGGGTGACCGCGCCGAGGCCCTGGACGAGCGGATCACGGGTCGACCCGGGCAGCTCGACCGTCGAGCGGACCACCGGTTCGATCACCCGGAGCACGTCGGCGGTGTCGGGGTTGCCGACGGGGATGTTGGTCCGGCTCTCCGGCTTCAGGACCCGCGCCGTCACGTGGGGCTCGTAGACGGTGCCGCCGTTGGCCAGCGCGGCGTAGGCGCCGGCCAGCTGCACGGGCGTCACCAGCACCATGTACTGCCCGATGGCGATCTGGATGTTGTTGCCCGTGTACCAGTTGGGGTCGGGGAACGCCGCCGGGTACTTCTCGTGCTGCTCCTTGAGCGTCTTGGCCGAGAGCACGTAGCCGGCCGACTCGCCGGGCAGGTCGATGCCGGTCGGCGTGGTGAAGCCGTAGGCGGCCGCCGTGTCCTGGATGAGGGTGCCGCCGCCCTCGATATCCATGCGGTCGCCGAGCCAGTAGAAGTAGTCGTCGGACGAGACGGTGAGCGCCCGGGGCATGTTGACGACGCCGTTGCTGCCGGTCGACCCGAACGGCTGACCACCGAGCTCGTACTTCCCGTCGTCGTTGTAGGGGGTGGTGGCGGTGACGATGCCGCCGTTCAGCGCGGCGGTGGCGGTGACCAGCTTGAACGTGGAGCCGGGGAAGTACTGGCCGTAGATGGAACGGTCGATGAGCGAGCTGATGCCGTTGGTGTTGGAGAGCTGGTCGAAGCGCTCCTGGCTGATCCCGTTGGCGAACTCGTTGGGGTCGTAGCTCGGGAAGGTGGCCAGGGCCCGCACGGCGCCGTTGTTCGGGTCCTGCACCACGGCGGCACCGGCCGGTGCGTGCTTGACCCGGATGCCCTCGTCGTCGCGTTGGATCTTGCCCCGGGTGGCGGCGAGCTGCTCCCGGAGGGCGTCCTCGGCCTTGATCTGCAGGTCGATGTCGATGTTGAGCTGGATGTCGTTGCCCGGCCGAGGGGCCTGCGACGACACCGTGCGCACGACCTTGTTGCTCGAGTCGATCTCGAGCTCCTCGGTGCCGGGGGTGCCCCGGAGGTCCTTCTCGTAGGTGGCCTCGACAC
>DATDIY010000025.1:0-6683 GCA_036520815.1 Acidimicrobiales bacterium | reverse complement strand
GTGAACTCCGGGGTCCAGATCGAGTCGGGCCAGAAGCTGACCATGTGATCGGGCAGCCAGATCGAGTGGTACCGGCCGCTGTCGAGGTCGGGCAGGACGCTGAGGTCGAGCGGCAGGGTGGTGCGCAGGAACGCCGCCGGCTGCACCTTCATGCCGCGACTGCCCCCCGGCACCACCACGTCGCGTGCTCGTCGACGTCCATCGATCGTTCCCCCCGGTCGGCGCGGCGTGCAGCGGACGTGCCGCCCGCTCGTTGCTTAGTGCCGCACCCCTGGTGCCGCAATCACGCCCACTTGGACGGCGTCAGTCGTCGCTGGCGTCGCCGATGTTCTGCGGACGGTCGGCACGCAGGTGGGCGAGGCTTCCGGGCTCGATGCGGCATGACTCGAGGAACGCCTCGACGTCGGAGCGCTTCAAGCGGATGACCCGTCCCAGCTTGTAGGCGTCGAGCTTGTCCTCGTCGATGAACTTGTAGAGCGTCCGCGTGCCCACGCCGAGGTAGTCGGCGGCCTCGCCGCTGTTCATCCACTCGATCGGGGAATCGGCCATGCCGGGAGCCTACGCGACGCCTGTGACATCTGAGCGCCTGTCAGTGCAGTCCATGACCAGCGGCGCTCGAACGCTTCCGACCCTGACCCCGCTCCGTGGCCGTGGTCTCGCCGGGAGGTTCTGGATGTCCGATCGATTCCGGAACCGATAGCCGGCGAAATGAGTCGTTGGACCTCCTTGTCGACCACGGAGCGTGACTTCTACGTTGCTCTCGTCGCCGCGGCGGAGCGGTGACGGCGAGGCCGTCGGCGGACGGCGGATGTGGAGGCAGACATGCACGGGGCGGGTTCCGTGCCGTCGACGACGGCGGACAGCAGCATCCGGCGGGACCGGTCGGGAGGAACGAGGCGGACCCTCCCGACCGGTCGAGCCCTCGTCGGTGGCCTCCTGGTGACGGTCGCCGCCGTCCTGGTCTTCTCGACCTACGCCGGCGCCCAGCACCGGCCCTCGACCACGGTCGTGGTCGCCACCCGATCGGTCGACCCCGGCACCCGGCTGCGTGCCGCCGACGTCGAGCTCCGGACCATGGACCTCGGCAACGACATCGCTGGCCGAGCCTTCGACAGCGTCGACGAACTCATCGGCGCCGTCACCCTGGCCCCACTGACCGAAGGCGACCTCGTGCAGACCAGCGCCGTTCGGCGGGCCGATCCGGGCACGGTGGATCCTGCCGAGCCCCAGTTCTCCTTCCCGGTCGACCGGGATCGCGCCCTCAACGGCGACCTTCGCTCCGGGGAGATGGTCGATCTCCTCGCCACCTTCGGAACCGGGGCATCCGCGTCCACCAAGGTGCTGGCCAGCGAGGCGCTGGTGCTCGCGGTCGAGCAGGCCGGATCCGGCACGCTCGGCTCGTCGGGGCGTCTCGTGCTCACCGTTGCGCTCGACTCCGACGACACCGTCCTCGACGTCGCCCACGCCAGCCAGGTCGCCGCCATCACCGTCGTGCGATCGAGCGGGAGTGGGTCGTGACCGGCGAGCACTACGTCGTGCTCGGCGCGGCCCGGCCTCGCGCCGCGTGGTTCGGCGAAGTGGGGCGGTGGGCCACGTCAGCCGCCCTCCCGGTCGAGTTCGTGAAGTGCGTCTCCACCGACGAGGTCCGGGCACGGCTCAGCGCTGGTCGCGCCTACTCGGCCCTGATCATCGACGAAGGATGCACCGGACTCGACCGCGATCTCCTCGACGATGCCCGGCGCGTCGGTTGCGCTCCCGTCGTCGTCACCACCGGCTCCGACCGGCGTGACTGGTTGGCCCTCGGTGCCGCCGGGGTGCTGAGCGAGCCTCTTGACCGCGACTCCCTGCTCGGCTGGCTGCGCGACCACGTCAGCCCCGTCGACCACCCGGACCTCGCCGACACCGGCGCTCCACCCGCAGCGGAGTCGGGCTGGTCCGGCAGGCTGGTGACGGTGCTCGGGGGTGGCGGCACGGGGACCTCCACGGTCGCAACCGCCGTCGCCCAGGCCATCGCCGCCGACGCCACCCTCGCTGGTCGAGTGGCACTGGTGGATGCATGCCGCTACGCCTCCCTCGCCCTCCTGCACGACACCGGTGACGTGGTGCCCGGCCTGCAGGAGCTGGTGGAGCTCCACCGCACCCGCCGACCCGACGGCGACCAGGTGCGGAGCTGCCTGTGGCCGTTTCCCGACCGCGGCTACGACCTGCTTCCCGGTCTCCGACGCCACCGCGACTGGACCTCGCTGCGTCCTCGAGCGATGGAAGGCACCGTTGCATCGTTGAGCTCGACCTACGCCGTCGTTGTCGCCGACACCGACGCCGACCTCGAGGGCCAGGCCGAGACCGGCTCACTCGACATCGAGGATCGCAACGCGACCGCACGGTCCTTCGTCGCCGCCTCCGACCTCGTGATGGTCACGGCCTCGCCCGACGTGGTCGGAGTCCACCGGCTGGTGCGCACCCTCGCCGACCTCCTGGCGTTCGGCGTCGAACCGCTCCGGCTCCTGCCCGTGGTGAACCAGGCACCGCGCTCCCCCCACCGTCGAGCCGAGGTGTCCCGATCGGTGGCCCTTCTGCTCGGCGAGCTCGTGCCCGGATCCGGCACGGTGAGCCCGCTCATGGTGGCGCCTCGCCGTGACCTGACCTCGGTGCAACACGACGGAGCGCCGCTACCTCGCGCGTTCGTGGCGACGGTCGGGACCGCGGTGGCCGCCGTGCTCGGACGGCTCGACGAACGGGTCAAAGGCGAGGTCGAACCCACGCGTGTCGAACCCGGAAGCCTGGGCACAGGAGCGGTGACATGAGCGCACCCGAACAGACCCTGGACGAGATCACACCGCTGGTCGAGGTCGAACGGGCCGTCCAGGCTCGCGCCAAGGACATCGCCCTGGACATGGGCACACCAACGGGGCGCTCCGGTCTCAAGGAACTGATCCGCGAAGAGCTCACCCGCTGGGACGACGACGTCCGCCGCGGCCGCCGCACCTTCCCACTCACCAACCCCGACATCGTCGCCGAGCGAGCCTGGCGGAACCTCGCCGAGTACGGGCCTTTGACCGAGCTTCTGGCCGATCCGGCCGTGTGGGAGATCGAGATCAACGCCCCGGGCGAGGTCTTCGTGAAGCGTCACGGGCGCGCCAGCGGCTACCACCACGAGGCCTTTCACGACGATGACCACGTCGTGCGGACGTTGACGAAGCTGTTGGACGACTCGTCGGCGAGCCACCGCAAGCTCGACGCGAGCGAGGGATTGCAGGACGCTCAGCTCGACGACGGTTCCCGGTTGCACATCGTGCACGGCGACCTGTCCCGAGGCGGCCACCTGATGGTGAACATCCGCCGCTTCACCGGCGTGCCGTTCACCCGTCTCGACGAGCTGGTGGATCGCGACACGATCAGCCCGTCGGCAGCCCGCTTCCTCGCCGCCGCCGTGCGGACCGGGGCGACCATCGTGTTCGCCGGGGCGCCCGGCTCGGGCAAGACCACCCTGCTGTCGTGCTGCGTCGGCGAGCTCGATCCGTCGTTGCGGGTCGTGATCGCCGAAGAGGTGTTCGAGATCGACGCACCCCTGCCGAACGTGGCCAGCATGCAGACCCGCCCGGCCCGCCCCGACCGGCCCGGCGTCGACCTCCGGCGGCTCGTCGCCGGCTTCCTGCGCATGGCACCCGATGTGGCGATCGTCGGCGAGGTCCGGGACCGCGAGGCGCTCCCCTTGCTGCTCACCCTCTCGTCGGGCGTGAAGGGCTTCACCACCATCCACGCCGCCAATGCCCGCGGTGCCCTCTCGCGAGTTCGGTTCCTCGCCGAGCTCTCCGAATCGGCGAGCAACCTTCCGCACTCCGCCCTCACCACGCTCGTGGCCGACGCCGTCGACATCGTGGTCTTCAGCCAGCGCACCCCGGCAGGACCGCAGGTCACCGAGGTGCTGGCGGTGGAGGATCTCGCCGGCAGCCCCGAGAGCGGTGCCTTCACCGTGACCGACCTGTACTCCCGGTGTGGTCCCGACCGGGCGCTGTCATGGGCCGGGAACGTCCCGGTCCGGCTCGGTGAGCGGTTCGCGTCGGCCGGGGAGGACCTCCTCGCGCTGCTGCACGACGGTGAGGTGGCGTCGTGATCGGCGTGGTCGCAGCGGCCATGGCCGCCTACGGCGCTCACCTCCTCTACACCTCCGCGGTGATGGGCTGGCGGGGCATCAGACCTGGCCCGGCGCCGTCTCCGCGCCCCGCACGGCAACGCGCCCGACCGAGTGACTGGCTCGCTCAGGCCGGCCTCGGGCATGTCGCGGTGTGGGAGTTCGTGACCGTCATCGGTGTCGTGTTCGTCCTCGGCGCCACGGTGGCGACGGCTCTGTTCGGGGCGGTCCTTCCCGCCCTCGTCGGCGGCGTGTTCGCCGCCTCGTTCCCGCTCGCGGCCTATCGACAGCGACGACTGGCACGCCGGACGATCGCCCAGGAGGCCTGGCCCCGGCTGATCGAGGAGCTCCGGATCCTGACCTCCTCGGTCGGGCGCTCGATCCCCCAGGCCCTGTTCCAGGTCGGGTCCACCGGACCTGAAGAGCTCCGCCCGGCGTTTGCTGCGGCCCAGCGGGAATGGCTCCTCACCACCGACTTCGAGCGCAGCCTGGCGGTACTGCGTGACCAGCTCGCCGACCCCACCTGCGACGCCACCTGCGAGACCCTCCTCATCGCCAACGAGCTCGGTGGCACCGACGTCGACCGCCGACTCGCCGATCTGGCGGAGGACCGGCGCCAGGACGCCCGCTACCGCAAGGACGCTCGCGCTCGACAGGCCGGGGTGCGCTTCGCCCGCCGGTTCGTCCTGCTGGTTCCGCTGGGCATGGCCGCCGCCGGGCTCTCGGTCGGCAACGGGCGCTCTGCGTATCAGACCCCGCTCGGCCAACTGGCGGTGCTCACCGCCATCGCCCTGGTCGCCGGCTGCTGGCTGTGGGCCGGCCGCATGCTCCGACTGCCAGCGGAGGAGCGGGTGCTCGTCCGATGACCAGGATGCTCCTCCTATGCGGCCTCACCGGATGGGCCGGCACGACGTTGCTGCTGACCCAGCTCCGCTGGTTCCGCCGGCCCGCGCTCGCCGTGCGGCTCAGGCCCTACCTCACCGGGGCGGCCAGCGACCGGACAACTCGGTCCGGATGGTCGGTCGAAGCCTTCCGGGCCGTGTTGGGTCCGCTCGCTCGCGCCGCCGGGAACCGACTCTCCGGACTGTTCGGCGTGTCCGAGGAGCTGGCCGTCCGACTCGAACGGGTGCACTCCCCCCTCGACGTCACCGATTTCCGGCTGCGACAGCTCGGCTGGGTCATCGCCGCCCTCACGACCGGTCTGCTCGGTACGGCCGTGGTCCGACCCCCGGCGCCTGTCTCCCTGCTCGCCATCGTGGGGCTCCCGTTGCTCGCCTTCCTCGTCGTCGAGCAGGGCCTGGCGCGTCGCTCGACGCGCTGGCAACAGCGCCTCTTCCTCGAACTTCCCGTCGTCAGCGAGCAGCTCGGAATGCTGATGTCCGCCGGCTACTCCCTCGGCGCCTCGCTCGCCCGCCTCTCGCGACGCACCGACGGCGCCGTCGCCCAGGACCTTCGACGAGTCGTCGGGCGGACCCGGCAGGGGATCGACGAGAGCAGGGCACTCGCCGAGTGGGCCTCGCTCGCCGCGGTCCCCGCCGTCGACCGGCTCGTGGCCGTGCTCGGCCTCAACCGCGAGGCCGGCGACCTCGGCCACCTCATCACGGAGGAGGCCAGGTCGGTGCGCGCCGAGGTCCACCGCGAGCTCATCGAGACCATCGAACGCAACGGCCAGCAGGTCTGGATCCCCGTGACCGTGGCGACCCTCGTACCCGGCGTGTTGTTCCTCGCCGTGCCGTTCATCGAGGCCATGCGCCTCTTCACTTCGGGCTGACCGCCCGCTCACAACCCTCGACAACCAGAACCAGGAGACGACCATGACGACCATCGGTTGGATCAGCGCGGCCTTCGCCGCCCACCGTCAACGCGCCCGACACCTCGCCCGCGACTGCGGCGAGGGGGTGATCTCGGTCGCGATCGCGGTGCTGATCATGGCGTTCCTCGGCGCCGCCATGTGGCTCGGCTTCCAGAAGATGTGGAAGACCACCGAGGCGACCACCAACGAGAAGGTCGAGCAGATCGGCTCGGAGTGAGCCCGAGCCCCACACCGCCCTCCGACGGCGACACGGGCGTCGGGCTCATCGGGAGCGTCGCCGGCCTGCTGGTGTTCCTCGCTCTGATGCTCTTCGCGACCCAGACCCTGATCGCGCTCCACACCCGCACGGTGGTCACCGACGCCGCCTACGAGGGCGCGCGTGCGGTGGCGGGAGCGCGGGTCGACCACCGGGACCCCGCTGCGATCGCCGCGGCCCAGGCGGCGGCCGAGGAACGAATCCGGAACCTGCTCGGTCGCCTCGGCGAACGGGCCGACATCGACTGGAGCGGCACGACTCCGGACACGATCCGGCTACGGGTGTCGGCCACACCACCATCGTTCCTCTGGGAGGCGCTCCGGGGCCCCGGACACGCTCTCGTCGAGCGAACGGTCACCATCCGAGTCGAGGACTTCGCGTGACCCGGCACCACGACGACCGCGGGCAGCTCGCCGGGATCGAGGCGCTGCCCTTCGGGGTGCTCACCTTCGTGATCGGCATGCTGCTGGTGGTCAACGCGT
>DATDIY010000024.1:0-3854 GCA_036520815.1 Acidimicrobiales bacterium | reverse complement strand
CTTCCGTCCGCCGTCGGTTGTCGGCCGGCGGCAGCCGGCCATCCGGGACACCTCGTTATCGACGTGTCCGGGCCTCGACCTGACCGATTCCTGCCGTAGCACAGGCTCGAACAGCTGTTTGTGATGACGAACGGGTGTTCGTACACTCGCGCGCCATGGGGTGCCCATGGGTTGGATGAATCCGCCGGTCTCGTGGCCGGAGCTGAACCGGGCGCTCAGCGATCGTTCTCCCACCCCGGGGCGGGGCGATCCGTTCGGCTTCCCCGGCGACGGCGGCGACAGTCCGGCGTGGTCCCGTAAACGTCAGGCCTACGAGGCGCCCGAACTGCTCCGGCGGCGGGGGTCGGTGCCCTACGCCGAGCTGCACTGCCACTCCCACTTCAGCTTCCTCGACGGGGCCTGCTCGCCCGAGACCCTGGTGGAGGAGGCCGCTCGCCTCGGCCTCGAGGCCCTGGCCCTCACCGACCACGACGGCTTCTACGGGGTCGTCCGCTTCGCCGAGGCCGCCCGGGAACTGGGGATGCCCACCATCTTCGGGGCCGAGCTCACCCTCGGCCGCACCACCGTGCCGGTCGGCGAGCCTGACCCGGGGGCCGACAAGGGGGAGTCGCACCTGGTGGTGGTCGCCCGCGATCCACGGGGCTACGCCCTGCTGTCCCGGGCCCTCAGCGAGGCCCAGCTGCGAGGAGAGAAGGGGGCGCCCCGCAGTTCGCTCACCGAGCTCGCCGCTCTCGGAGGCAACGCTGCTCCGGTCGCCGACCAGGGCCACTGGCTGGTGATGACGGGTTGCCGCAAGGGGGCGGTGGCGTCCGCCCTCGAGGGCCGGGGCCCCAGCGCGGCGGCGATCGAGCTAACCAAGCTGAGCGAGGCGTTCGGGCGGGAGCACGTCGCCGTCGAGCTGTGGGACCACGGCCACCCGCTCGACTCGGCCCGCAACGACGCCCTGGCCGAGGTCGCCCTCCGCTCCGGCATCGATCCGATCGCCACCACCAACGCCCACTACGCCGCCCCCGTCCACCGGCCCCTCGCCACCGCCGTGGCTGCGGTGCGGGCCCGTCGCAGCCTCGACGAGCTCGACGGCTGGCTCCCCGCCGCCGCCGGCGCCCACCTGCGCTCGGGCGCCGAGCAGGCTCGCCGCTTCGCCCGTTACCCCGGGGTGGTCGAGCGGGCCGACGAGCTGGGTCGGGCCTGCGCCTTCGACCTCGCCCTCGTCGCTCCCGACCTGCCGCCCTACCCGTGCCCCGACGGTCTCGATGAGATGGGCTTCCTGCGCCGCCTCGCCGAGCAGGGCGCCGAGCGTCGCTACGGCCCCCGCACCGGAGAGAGGGTGTCGGGTGCCTGGGCCCAGATCGACCACGAGCTCCGGGTCATCGAGCACCTGGGCTTCCCCGGCTACTTCCTCATCGTCTGGGACATCGTCGAGTTCTGCCGCACCAGCGACATCTACTGCCAGGGCCGCGGTTCGGCGGCCAACTCGGCGGTGTGCTTCGCCCTCGGCATCACCAAGGCCGACGCCGTCACCCTCGGGCTGCTGTTCGAGCGCTTCTTGTCCACCGAGCGAGACGGTCCGCCGGACATCGACGTCGACATCGAGTCGGGTCGGCGCGAAGAGGTCATCCAGTACGTCTACGAGCGCTACGGCCGCCACTACGCCGCCCAGGTCGCCAACGTCATCACCTACCGGGCCAAGTCCGCCGTGCGCGACATGGCCAAGGCCCTCGGCTACGCCCCGGGGCAGGCCGACGCCTGGGGGAAGATGGTCGACCGGTGGGGCCCGGTGCGCGAGACCGCCGACGCCCAGTCCACCGAACAGGCCACCAACCAGGTCTCTGGTGACGACATCCCTTCAGCGGTGCTCGAGCTGGCCCTGCAGGTCGAGCACGCTCCTCGCCACCTCGGCATCCACTCCGGCGGCATGGTGCTGTGCGACCGGCCCGTCATCGAGGTGTGTCCGGTGGAGTGGGCCCGCATGCAGGACCGCACCGTGCTCCAGTGGGACAAGGACGACTGTGCGGCGGCGGGACTGGTGAAGTTCGACCTGCTCGGCCTCGGGATGCTCACCGCCCTGCACCGCACCGTCGACTTCGTGGCCGCCGCCCACGGCCTCGAGATCGACCTGGCCGCCATCCCTCAGGACGACGCCGTCTACGACATGTTGTGCCAGGCCGACTCCATCGGGGTGTTCCAGGTGGAGAGCCGGGCCCAGATGGCCACCCTGCCCCGGCTCAAGCCCCGCACCTTCTACGACCTCGTCGTGGAGGTCGCCCTCATCCGTCCCGGCCCTATCCAGGGTGGCTCGGTCCATCCCTACATCCGCCGCCGCAACGGCCAGGAGCCCGTCACCTACCTGCACCCGCTGCTCGAGCCGTCGCTGGAGAAGACCCTCGGCGTGCCGCTGTTCCAGGAGCAGCTCATGCAGATGGCCATCGACGTCGCCGGGTTCACCCCGGGCGAGGCCGACCAGCTCCGTCAGGCCATGGGCTCCAAGCGCAGCCGGGAGCGGATGGAGCGCCTCCGGGGTCGCCTCTACGAGGGCATGGCCGAGCGGGGGGTCACCGGCGAGGTCGCCGACCGGATCTACGACAAGCTCGCCGCCTTCGCCAACTTCGGCTTCCCCGAGAGCCACTCGGTGTCGTTCGCCTACCTCGTGTACTCGAGCTCGTACCTCAAGCGGTACTTCCCGGCCGCGTTCTGCGCCGGGCTGCTCGATGCCCAGCCCCTGGGCTTCTACTCACCCCACACCCTGGTCGCCGACGCCCGCCGCCACGGGGTCGTGGTCCGCACCCCGGACCTCAACGCCTCAGCCGCCGGCGCCAGCCTCGAGTGGGTCGAGGGCGACCGGCTGGTGCGGGGGCTGCCGGAGGGGGGCGTGGAGATCCCGCAGCCAGCGTTGCGGCTGGGGCTGTCGTCGGTGCGCAGCGTGGGTGACGACCTGGCCACCGCCATCGTCGCCGAGCGCGACACCAACGGCCCCTACGTCTCGATGGAGGACCTGGCCCGCCGGGTCACCGTCGACCGGGGCGTGCTCGAGGCGCTGGCCACCGCCGGCGCCTTCGGGGGCCTCACCGACGGCGACGGGCACGCTCTCGACCGGCGCCGGGCACTGTGGGCGGCGGGGGCGGTGGCCCAGGGCGGCCCGGGGAAGCTCGCCGGCGTCGTCACCGGGGTCGACGCCCCCCAGCTCCCCGGCCTCTCCGACCAGGAGACGGCGATCGCCGACCTGTGGGCCACCGGCGTCGCGCCCGACGGACACCCCACCCGCTTCGTGCGCCCCCACCTCGACCGCCTGGGTGTGATCACCGCCCGCGGTCTGGTGCGGATCGACCCGGGGGAGCGGGTGCTGGTCGGTGGCGTGGTCACCCACCGCCAGAGGCCGGCCACCGCGGCGGGCACCACCTTCATCAACCTCGAGGACGAGACCGGGCTCATCAACGTGATCTGCTCGAAGGGCTTGTGGCAGCGCTACCGGCGGGTGGCCCGCACCGCCCCTGCGCTGCTGGTGCGGGGTCGCCTGGAGCGAGCCGAGGGTGTCACCAACGTGGTGGCCGACAAGCTCGAACCGCTGCCGTTGGGTGCCCAGGTGCGCTCACGCGACTTCCGCTGAGCTCGGCGCGGTCGGACAGCCTCGTGACCGAAGCAGGACGAACCCGATGCTCAGGGAGGAGGTAGCGGGAGTGGCACCGTCGAAGGAGGCGGTTCGGTCGTGGGCGGTGGCGGCGCAGTGGTCGGCGGTGGCGGCGCGGTGGTCGGCGGGGGAGGTGCAGTGGTGGGAGGCGACGTCGTCGGTGGCACGGTCGTGGGTGGAGCTGTCGTCGGGGGCGTCGTCGTCGTGGGCGGCACGGTGGTCGTCGGCG
>DATDIY010000023.1:0-8557 GCA_036520815.1 Acidimicrobiales bacterium | reverse complement strand
CGGTCGAGAGCGCGATCAAGGTGGCCCGTCGGTGGGCTTACGACTGCAAAGGGGTGCCCACCGACCGGGCCACGATCATCACCATGGACGGGTGCTTCCACGGCCGCACGACCACGATCGTCGGCTTCTCGACCGACCCGGAGGCCCGCCGGGGCTTCGGTCCGTTCACCCCCGGCTTCCGCTCGGTCCCGTTCGGCGACCTCGATGCCATCGCCGCGGCGATCGACGACACCACGGCTGCAGTCCTCCTCGAGCCGGTCCAGGGCGAGGCCGGCGTGGTGATCCCTCCGGCGGGCTACCTGCGAGCGGTGCGCGGCCTGTGCGACCGCGAGGGCGTGCTCCTCATCGCCGACGAGATCCAGTCGGGGCTGGGACGCACCGGTGCGACGCTGGCGTGCGACCACGAGGCCGTGCGCCCAGACCTGGTGCTGCTCGGCAAGGCGCTCGGCGGCGGCATCGTGCCGATCTCGGCGGTGGTCGGCACCGCCGAGGTCGTCGGAACCCTCGACCCCGGCTCGCACGGGTCGACCTTCGGGGGCAACCCCCTGGCCTGCGCCATCGCCCGCGAGGTGGTCGAGATGGTGCGCTCGGGCGAGCCCCAGGCCTCGGCCCGCACGCTCGGCGAGCACCTCGCCGAGGGGCTCGAGCGGGTGTGGCGCAGCAGCCCCGGTGCGGTCACCGGTGTCCGCACGATCGGCGCATGGGCGGGCATCGACCTGCATCCCTCCGTCGGCACCGCACGCACGATCAGCGAGGCACTCGTGGAACGCGGCGTCCTGGTGAAGGACACGCAGTCCCAAACGATGCGGGTGGCCCCGCCGCTCACCACCGACCCTGGTGACCTCGACTGGGCGATCAGCCAGATCGGTGAGGTGATCGTCGCATCCAGCGGGAGCAGCCACCAGTGAGACTCCTTCCGTCGTCGCGCCGGGCGGAGAAGCACCACGATCGGGATAGGGAACCGGCTGTGTCCGAGGTGGGGTCGACCGACGAGCACGACGCGGCCGCGGCGGTCGCGCTGGCCATCGAGCTGATGGAGGCGGCACGCCAGGCCGAGCCGGCACCGGCGCGACGACGGGCGCGACGTCTGGCTCGCCTGGTCGACGACCCGTCGAGCATGGCCTTCTCGATGGCGCTCACCGACGAGGTGGCCCGCATCACCGACCCGGCCCGGGCCGTCGAGCGGTTGCGGTCGCTGCTCGCCGAGTCGGGCTCGCCCCGCTTCCTGGGACCGCTCGACCGGGTGCTGTTGCGCAGCGCGGCAGTGGCGGGCCCGATGGTGCCCCGGCTCGTGGCGGCCGGACTGCGGTGGCGCCTCCGACGCGAGAGCGCGGCGATCGTGCTCGACGCCGACGATCCCGCCTTCGCCCGGCACGTCGCCAGGCGGCGGGCCGAGGGCTTCGGGCTGAACGTCAACGTCCTCGGTGAGGCGATCCTGGGCGACGACGAGGCCGGCCACCGCCGCGACGAGCTGCTGGCGCGCATCGACCGACCGGACGTCGACTACGTGTCGGTGAAGATCAGCGCCGTCTGCGCCCGGCTCTCGTCGCTGGCGTTCGACGAGACGGTCGACCGCGTCGTCGAGCACCTGCTGCCGCTCTATCGCCGGGCCCAGCAGGCGCAGCCTCGCGTGTTCGTGAACCTCGACATGGAGGAGTACCCGGATCTCGCCCTCACCCTCGCCGCGTTCGAGCGGATCCTGACGAAGCGGGAGTTGGACGATGTCGACGTCGGCATCGTCCTGCAGGCCTATCTGCCCGACTCCCACGCCGCGTTCGACGACATCGCCCGTTGGGCGACCGAGCGGCGGGCACGGGGCGGGGGCGCCGTGAAGGTACGCATCGTGAAGGGCGCCAACCTCGCCATGGAGCGGGTCGATGCCGAGCTCCACGGATGGACCGCCGCCCCCTACCCGAGCAAGGCCGACGTCGACGCCTCGTACAAGCGGTTGCTCGACCGGGCCCTCGACCCGCGGCTGGGCGACGGCCTCCGCGTCGGTCTCGCCTCCCACAACACCTTCGACCTGGCGTGGGGCATCGTGCGGGCCAACCGGCTCGGGACGCAGGATCGCCTCGACGTCGAGATGCTCGAGGGCATGGCTCCGGGCGAGTCGGCGGCGGTGCTCGACCGGGTCGGGCGGCTCACGCTCTATGCGCCGGTGGTGCGACGAGCGAGCTTCGACGCAGCGATCGCCTACCTCGTGCGCCGGCTGGACGAGAACACGAGCCCCGGCAACTTCCTGCGCGACCAGCTGGCGATGCACCCCGGCACGGCCGCGTTCGTCGACCAGCGTGATCGGTTCCTGCACTCGGTGGCCGACCGGCATGCCGTCGATCTCGCGCCCCGTCGCCGGCAGGATCGAACGGCCGAGCACCGGCGGTTCTCCATCGACGACCCCTTCGCGAACGAACCCGACACCGATTGGTCCCTCGCCGCCAACCGGGCGTGGTTGACCGACCTGCTCCGGCCCGGGGCGGTCGTCATCCCGCCCGAGATCCCCGTCGTCATCGGCGAGGAGACCACGTGGCCGGGAGCGACGCCCGGCATCGGGCTCGATCCCTCCGCTCCGGCAACGCCCCTCTATCGCTACGCCCTGGCCGATCGGACCCTCGTCGATCGAGCGGTCGCGTCAGCGGCGGCCGCCCAGGTCGAGTGGTCGACCCGATCCGGGGCCGAGCGTGCGGCCGTGCTCGAACGCACCGCCGAGACCTTGGCGGCGCGTCGGGGAGCGGCCATCGTGACCATGGTCCGTGACGCCGGCAAGGTGGTGGCCGAAGCCGACGTGGAAGTCTCCGAGGCCATCGACATGGCCCGGCACTACGCACGCGACGCCATCGCCCTCGACGACATCGACGCCGGGCACCGGCCGGTCGGCCCGATCGTCGTCGCGCCGCCGTGGAACTTCCCTCTGGCCATCCCGGCGGGCGGGGTGCTGGCCGCCATCGCCGCGGGCAACGCCGCGATCCTCAAGCCTGCGCCGGAGACGGTCGCCACCGCCTGGCTGCTGGCCACGTGCCTCTGGGAGGCCGGCGTGCCTCGGGACCTGGTGCCGTTCCTCCCGTGCCCCGACGACGATGTCGGTCGGGGCCTGATCACCCACGCCGGGGTCGGAGCCGTGATCCTCACCGGCGCCCTGGCCACGGCGCAGCTCTTCGTGTCGTGGCGTCCGGACCTGCGCCTGCACGCCGAGACCTCGGGCAAGAACGCGATCGTGGTGACGGCGGCAGCCGACCTCGATCTCGCGGTGGCCGATCTGGTCCGCTCCGCGTTCGGCCACGCCGGCCAGAAGTGCTCGGCCGCCAGCCTGGCGATCGTCGAGCAGTCTGTCCTCGACGACGGCGCCTTCCTGGCCAAGCTGGCCGACGCCACCCGGACGCTACGAGTCGGGCCAGCTGGCGATCTCGCCACCGACGTCGGTCCACTGATTCGCCCCCCCGAGGGGCCCCTGCGCCAGGCACTGGAGCGCCTCGACCCCGGCGAGGCGTGGCTGGTCCGTCCCGAGCAGCGCGACGACGCCGGCTTCCTCTGGTCACCCGGCGTGAAGGTCGGGGTTCCCCCCGGCTCGGCGTTCCACCGCACCGAGTGCTTCGGGCCCGTGCTCGGCGTCATGGGCACCGCCGACCTCGAGCACGCCATCGAGCTCCAGAACGGCTCGGAGTTCGGCCTCACCGGGGGCATCCAGAGCCTCGATCCGCACGAGATCTCCCGATGGATCGAGGGGGTCGAGGTCGGCAACGCCTATGTGAACCGCACGATCACCGGCGCCATCGTCGGCCGTCAGCCCTTCGGTGGCTGGAAGCGGTCAGCCGTCGGACCGGCGGTGAAGGCGGGCGGCTGGGCGTACGTCGCCAGCCTCTGCACCTGGTCGGATCACCCCGAAGCGGGCGACCCCGCCCGTCCTGGTGCGGGCCTGGCCGGTGGCCGCATCGATCGGGCCCGCCGCAGCTACCCGGCGGCGTGGTCGGCCCTGACCCGCCCGACCGATCCGAGTGGGCTGGTGGCCGAGCGCAACGAGCTGCGCAGCGTCGCCCTCGCGTCGGTCGTGCTGCGGATCGAGGCCGACGCGGATCCCGACGACGTCGCCCTGTGCGTGCTGGCGGCGGAGACCACCGGTGTCTCCGTGATCCTCAGCCGCGGGACCGACGAGCCCGTCGACGCGCTGGCCCTCCGCCTCGCCGGGACGCTCGTCGATCGGGTGCGCGTGGTCGGCACGGTGCCGGACGCGCTCTGGCACGTGGCGGCCGACGCGTGGGTCCACCTCGACGACCGGACACCCGTGACGGACGGAAGAATCGAGCTGCGCAGGTGGAGTCACGAACAGGCGGTCACGTGCACCGCGCACCGTCACGGCCGGCGGGACCGTCGTCTACCTTGAGGTCTGCACCTGATCGACCTCACCGGGCGGACCGTGATGCGCGAGCCAGAGCCGTTCACGATCGACATCCCGCAAGCGGGCCTCGACGACCTGAGGGACCGGTTGCGGCGGACCCGCTGGCCGGCCGACCCGGGCAACCCCGACGGGCGCTACGGCGCCACCGCCGGGTGGGTGCAGGATCTCGTGCACTACTGGGCCGACGGCTTCGACTGGCGCACCGTCGAAGCACGCATGAACGCGGTCGACCAGTACGTCGTGGAGCTGGACGGCATCACGATCCACTTCCAGCGCGTGCGGGGACGGGGCCCCGACCCCCTGCCGATCGTGCTCACCCACGGCTGGCCCTGGACCTTCTGGGACTACCACCGGCTGATCGGCCCGCTGACCGATCCGGCGGCCCACGGGGGAGATCCGGCCGACAGCTTCGACGTGGTCGTGCCGTCGCTGCCCGGGTTCGGCTTCTCGGTGCCGCTGCGATCCACCGGTGTCGACGTCGACCGCGTGACCGAGCTGTGGCTCACGCTGATGCGCGACGTGCTCGGCTACGAGCGCTTCGGTGCCGCCGGCGGCGACTTCGGCGCCTTCGTGACCGGGCGGCTCGGCCATGCTCACCCCGACCACGTGCTCGGCGTGTACCTGACCCTGGCGGTGGTGCCCGGCGTGGCGCCGTTCCGACGGATCCCCGTCGAGGCCTACGAGCCCGACGAGCTGTGGATGCTCGACCGGGCGAAGGAGGTCCCTCCACTCACCACCAGCCACATGGCGGTCAACCGCTACGACCCGCAGACCTTCGCCTATGCCATGGCTGACTCCCCCGCCGGGCTCGGCGCCTGGCTCTGGCACCGACGCGACCTCTGGTGCGACGGCGACGGCCTCGAGGTGTTCGGGCGCGACGACATGTGCACCCTGTCGTCCATCTACTGGTTCAACACCTCACTGGCGTCGTCGGTGCGGATCTACGCCGAGGAGTTCAACAAACCGACCCAGCTCCGCCACGATCGCGAGCGGGTCATCGATGTGCCGACCGGGTTCGGGGTCTTCAAGAACGACCTGGTGTTCCTCCCCCGCTCCGAGGCCGCCCGGGTCACCGACCTGCAGCGCTGGACGGTGTTCGACTCCGGCGGGCACTTCGCCCCCGTCGAGCGTCCCGACGCCGTCGTCCACGAGCTGCGCGAGTTCTTCCGCCCGCTGCGCTGAGGCGGGTCCATCCAGGACGGCGAGGGGGTCGGCGATCTCAGCTCCGTCGGGACGAGACCGCCCGCCAGATGAGCAGCACCACGATTGCTCCGATGAACGAACCGATCAGACCGCTCGGACGGAGCCGGATGCCATCACCGGCGATCAGGCTGAACGCGAGGCCCCCCACGAACGAGCCCACGATCCCCGCAACGAGCGATTGCGCATTCGGACGGGTTCCCATGCCGAGCACGATCTGGGCGAGCCAGCCGATGAGCATTCCGAGAGCGAGCAAACCGAGAAGAAGCACGGTTGCGCACGCTAGCTGCCGAGCCCGAGCCGACCCGTCGATCCGGCCGGGTCGCCGCGTCCGGATAGCTTGCGCCGCCATGGAGCGAGACCCCGCATGCGGACCGAACGATTCGGTGATCGAGCTCGCTGACGGGCGGCAGCTCGCCTACGCGACCTTCGGCGACCCCTCCGGTCACCCGGTGATCAACTGCCACGGTGGCCTGGTGAGCCGGAACGATTGCGCGCTCGCCGACGAGCACGCCCGTGAGCTCGGGCTCTGGATCATCTCCCCCGATCGTCCTGGGGTCGGATCGTCTGACCGGCTGCCCGGGCACGACATCGTGAGCTGGGCCGATCGAGATCTCCGCCAGCTCGTCGACGTGCTCTCGTTGGACCGGTTCTCTGTGATGGGCTGGTCGGCCGGCGGGCAACGTGCGCTCGCGGCCGCCCACGTACTGGGCGACCGCATCGACCGGGTCGCCGTCGTCGCTGGTTGCCTCCCCCTCGACGACCCCGCCAGCCGAGCCCTCCTCAGCAGATCGGACCGCCGACTCCTCCGGTGGACCGACAGTGCCAGGTCGACTGCAAAGGCGTACTTCCGGGTCACGAACCTCCTGGCGAACCGCGCGCCAGAGCGCCTCGCGAGATTGAGCGCCCGTGACCTCGAGGGGACCGAGCGGGGCGTCCTCGCACAGCACTCCGCGTGGTTCGCACATGTGATCGCGCAAGGGACGCGCGACCCGAACGGACAGGTCGATGACTATCGGGCCTTCGGCGCGCCGTGGCGGTTCCAGCCCGAGGACATCCGAGTGCCAGTCGTCGTCCACCACGGGACGGACGACCGGATGGTTCCTCTCATCTGGGGTGAAGCGCTCAGTCAGCTGATTCCCGACGCTTCGCTCCGGACCTACCCGGGCGAGGGCCACCTCGTCGCCGTCACCCAGGCCCGCAACATCCTCGCCTCACTCAGAGCGACCTGAATCGCCATTCCTCACCCACGACAGACTTGATCGGGCCGAGCCCGGGCGTCGGCACCGGCACGCTGGAACAGCTCCTGCGCCGAGGTTTCGCTTCGGTACACACCCGTTGCTCTCTCGGGCTCGGGTTTGGCGGCGCCGCTCAGCCCGCGAACCGCGGGCTGGCGACGATCGGCTGGACCGGGGCAGCGGCTGGTTCCGAAGTCGTCGGTTCGACGACCGCAGGAGCGCAGGGTCCGGTGGCGAGCTCCTGCACGACGGGCTGCACCTCCCGGAGGATGTCGATCAGTGCCGGGCTGAAGTCGACGTTGGCCATGACCGCGAACACCGTTCCCGTGCACGGGTAGTACACCAGGTTGGCGCCATAGCCCATGACCGAACCGGCATGACCGAGCGAGACCACCCCGCCGGTCGCCGGGTCACGCTCGACCACGAGTCCGAGACCACTGGACGGGTCGCCCGGAGCGGTCTGCTCGATGCGGGCGCCCCGAAGCTCGTCGTCGAGTCCGTACCCCTCACCGAAGGCGACCCCGTAGGCCAGCAGGTCGTCGATCGTGGCAGCCAGTGCTCCGCCGGAGAATGCGATCAGCGGCCACGATGAGGTGTCGATCCCGGTCGGCAGTCCCGGTGCGCAGAAGTTGGTGTAGCCGTGGGCGAAGGGCGCCTCGAGCACCCCGTCGTCGTCCAGGCGGGTGCGGTCGAGGCCGAGGGGTTCGAAGAGCCGCTGGGTCAGCAGGTCCTCGTAGCCCGTGGCGGTGACCTTCTCGAGGATCCGTCCGAGGATGATCGTGTTGGCGCTCGAGTACGACGATCCCTGCCCGGGGGCGAACGGCTCCCTGGGGAGTCCTGCACTGAGATCGATGAGCTCGTCGGGTGTGAGAACCGCCTGGTGGTCCGCGCACTTCAGCTCGATCTGCACCTCACTGATGTCGGAGACGCCGCTGGAGTGGTTCATGAGCATGCGAAGCGTGATGTTCGCCGCCTCCGGGTAGGTCGGGTACCAGAGCTCGATCGTGTCGTCGAGGCCGAGCACTCCCTCCCGGACGAGCTGGAGCGCGACCAGCACGGTGTAGGTCTTGGTGACGCTGCCGATCGGGGCCTGCATCTCCGGGGTCATGGGCTCACCGGATTCCCGGTCGGCGACGCCTTTCGACGCCACGTACGGCTCCTGGCCGGGTACCCACACCCCGACAGTTGCACCGGAAGCACCCGACGTCTCGAATCCCCGGGTGAAGGCGGCTTCGAGCCGATCGGTTGCCGTCTCCGATGGCGACTCGGTCGAGGCCTGCGGTGTGGCAGCCGACGAGACGCTCGTCGCTGTTGAGGTGAGGACCGCCCCGGCGATGAGGGCCGAGACGGCCACGGCGGAGATCCAACGCGTGGAGGACACCGTCGCTCTCATGGCTGGGTCCGCCCGTCACGAACGGCGGCGACCACGTCGAGGATGGCCTCGGTCACGACCGGGGGGTTCTCCAGCATGATGTTGTGGCCGGAGTGGGTCTCGGTGACGTGGACGGCGCCCGGAGCGAGCTGGGCGAGCTGATCCTGCGCGGCGTGGTGTGCCGCTGCCGTCGCCCCCGCGATGTCGGGCAGCCCTTCCTTCGGGATGTCGGCGATCGGCGCATCCGCGGTCAGCACGAACAGCGGAATCGCGGGGATCGAACCGCCGGCCTCGAGGGTGTCGATCGTCTCGTCGAAGTCGAACCGCTCGACCTCGGGGTAGTCGGCGATCACCTCC
>DATDIY010000022.1:0-5174 GCA_036520815.1 Acidimicrobiales bacterium | reverse complement strand
CATGCAAACGGTCACGCCACCGATCGGTCACGCGAAGCATCAGGTCGAACACACCGCACAGCGAGCGGCCCACAGCGACGTGGTCCACGCCCTCGGCCGTGCCGGTCTGGCGGCCCGCGGAGTCATCTACCTCCTGCTCGGGCTGCTCGCGGCGCGCATCGCGATCGGTGTCCCGACCGAGACCGCCGACAAGCAGGGCGTGGTGGTGCTCGTCGCCGACCAGCCGCTCGGGCGTCTGTTGCTCGTCGTCCTCGCCGTGGGCATGGCGGCGTACGCGTTGTGGGAGATCGTGCGGATCTTCCAGGTGCAGGAGGACTCCGACGCCAAGGCCTGGGGCAAGCGGCTCGCCTACTTCGGCACCGCGGCCCTCTGGGCCGGTGCCTCGGCGACGGCGGCCTCGTTCGTGCTCGGTCAGCCCAAGGGCGGCGGTGGCGGCCAGGACGAGCGGGCCTGGACGGCGGAGGTCATGGGCTGGCCCGGCGGCCGCCTCCTCGTCGGTGCCGCCGGGGTGGGCTTCCTGGTCTTCGCCGGGTGGAACGCCTATCGGGCGGTGTCCCGGAAGTTCCTGGAGCACCTCGAGACCGACCGGATGGGCGAGGACTGGGAGAAGGTGGCCACCGCCTCCGGTGTCGCCGGCTATCTCGGCCGTGGCGGTGCCTTCGCCGCAGTCGGCTGGTTCGTGACCCAGGCGGCGCTCGACTTCGATCCGAGCGAGCCGATCGGCCTCGACGAGTCGCTGCGCACCCTCCACGAAGCGGCTTACGGACCGTGGGTCATCGGCTTCATCGCCCTCGGTCTGGCCCTGTTCGGTCTCTACAGCTTCGTGGAAGGCCTCTGGCGCGAGCAGCCCTGACCCGGGAACGACAAAGGCCCCGCCCGGCGGACCGGACGGGGCCTCAGATCAATCCCGAGGGATCAGATGAGGCGGACGTTCTCCGCCTGCTCGCCCTTGCGGCCTTGGCCGACGTCGAACTCGACCTTCTGCCCCTCGTCGAGGCTCTTGTAGCCGTCGCCGGCGATGTTGGAGTAGTGGACGAAGACGTCGTCGCCGCCGTCGCGAGAGATGAAGCCGAAGCCCTTCTCAGCGTTGAAGAACTTCACAGTTCCAGTAGTCACGATGCTCTTTTCTGGTTTGCCCGTTCGCGTCCATCTGACGCAGACGGCGTTCGTACCCTAGCGAACCGTGCGCTCGATCCCTCACGAACCGGCGAGATGGTCGAGCGCGCCGTGCGCGAGCGAGTGGAGCTCGGCGCTCAGATCGTCGTCGTCGAGGCCCGCCACGAGGGGATGGGTGAGCGCGGCGTCGATCGCCGCGCCGAGCATCACGCAGCGCGCCCGGGCCCTCGGGGTGCTCTCGCCGGTGAGGGTGCGGTGGAGTCGCTTCAGCAGCGCGTCGAACTGCTGGTGCTCGGTGATGAGTCGCAGCATCGTCGGGTCGGACTGGATGAGCAGCGGTCGTTGGCGCCGGTCGACCACGAACCCGATGATCACGTCGAGCACCAGGTCGCGACCTCGGGCGGGGTCGGCTTCAGCGGCATCGAGGAGGTCTCGGAGGCTCAGCATCTCGGCCGTGGCGGTGGCCAGGACGATCTCCTCCTTGGTCTTGAACTGGAAGTAGATCGCCGCCTTGGTGACCCCGAGACGCTCGGCGATCATCAGCAGGGAGGTGTCGCGGACGCCGTGCTCGGTGAAGAGGTCCCTCGCCGCGTGGACCACCCGGGTCTGGGGGCGCGTGAGCACCATCGCCTCGAGCGGCAGATCGCCTTCCGGCGTGGCGGCGGTGGTGTCGGCGGGGCTCATTGACCGAAGTCTAGCCCGCCGGCTAGTTTTCTAGCCCTGCGGCTAGTTCAGGCCAGGGACGCGACTTCCTGGCCCCGGGGGCCCGTCGGTTCCGTGTGAGCGTGGGCCGACCCAATCGATCGGGAGGGATCGTGGATCGTGTGCTGATGGTGTCGTCGGATTCGCATGCGGGAATGCCGCGCGAGCAGTGGCCGGAGTACCTGCCCCAGAAGTTCCACGAGTTGATCCCCGCCCTGCACGAGGACAACGACGAGATCTATCCGCGCGCGATCGCGCTGCTCACCGCCAAGGCCGACATCTCGAGCTTCCCCGAGCACGAAGAGGCCCATCGCGACGGATGGCACGGGCTGCACGATCCGCAGTTGCGCATGGCCGAGATGGATCGCGAGGGGATTGCCGCCGAGCTGATCTACCTGGGCGATTCACGCCTCGGGGACATGTTCTGCAACGTCACCCAGCGCGACTACGGGCTCGAGCCGTGGGAGGCGGGGGCGCAGGGCTGGAACCGATGGGCGGCCGACACCTTTGGCTTCGCCAAGGAGCGCTTGCTCGTCACCGGCGCCATCGGTCCGTGCGTCGACATGGCCACCACTGTCGCCGAGCTCGAGTGGATCGCCGATCACGGCTTCGTGGGCACCTACGGCCCCGGCTACATGAGCCATCCGGGCATGCCGCCGCTGTTCGACGCGTACTGGGAGCCGTTCTGGGCGACATGTGAGGCCCTCGGTCTCGCCGTCGTGGTGCACGCCGGGTACGGGACGATGCAAGGCCAGGTCTTCCCCGAGGTCCAGCGGATGTACGACGCCGCGGCCGACGCTGCGGGGACCACCGATCCCGACGCATTGATGGCGCACGCCGACGCCGTGTCGATGGACTCGATGATCTTCTTCGACAACTGGGTGAACCACAACGTGGCCTCCCGTCGGCCGATGTGGCAGCTGATGCTCGGCGGTGTCTTCGACCGCCATCCCGATCTGAAGGTCATCCTCACCGAGATCCGCGTCGACTGGATCCCGGCGACGCTCGACCACCTCGACAAGGTCTTCGCCGAGAACGGTGCCGATCGCGTGGCCGAGCGGGCGCCGAGCGACTACTGGCGCTCGAACTTCCTCGCCGGCGCGTCGTTCATCCACAAGGTCGAGGCCGAGATGTGCCAGGAGATCGGCGTCGAGCAGATCCTGTTCGGCCGCGACTACCCGCACCTCGAAGGCACCTGGCCGCACACGGCGGACTGGCTGCGCATCGCGTTCAACGGTGTCAGCGAGCACGACGCTCGGCTCATGCTCGGGGAGAACGCGGTCCGGTTCCTGAACCTCGACCGGGCCCGGCTCACCGAGGTCGCCCAGCGGATCGGGCCGTCGATCGACCAGATCATCGACGGTGGCACCGAGATCCGTCCCGAGCTGCTCCAGAACTTCGCCAACCGGGGCGGCTTCCTCAAGCCTGCCGAAGGCGCCGACCGCCTCCCGCTCGTCGACACCTTGGTGCGCGAAGACCTGGCCAACGCCACCGCGATCGCCTGAGCTGACCGGTCACCGCGCCGGGCCCGGGGTCGGTCAGGTGTCGAAGACGAACGACCGTCGCGCGATCCGCCACGAGCCGTCGACACGACGCAGGTCATCGGTGGCCCGCCCGGTTCCGAACCACTTGGTCCCGACGATGAGCGCCACCGTGGCCTCACAGGTGGCGCGGTCGCCGTCGACCTCGATGATGTGGTCGCTGATCATGTGGCGGACCCCACCGTCGGGGAGGGTCTGGGCGAACTCGAGCAACGCGTCACGACCGATGACCGGTGGCGCGCCGTCCTGGAGGAACTCGCCGTCGTCCGTGTAGAACGCCGTCCAGTCCTCGGCGCGGCTGCGACCGATGTCGGCGGTGGCGATGTAGCGCGCCAGCAGGTCGCGGATGGCGTCTCTGTCGTCGGAGAGGCTCGGCATCGCCCGACCCTAGGTGTCGGCCCCCGCTGGTGTGGCCGAAGTGTCCATGCGCGTCCCGGCTCCTCGGTGTGTGGAGAACCCGGATGGTGGGCGACGCCGTTGGGCGCCGCCCACCGGTGTTCAGACGCCGGAGCCCTGCAGGGTCGGCGACGTGCCGCTCGACGAATCGGAGCTGTCCGACCCGTCGGCGGTTCCGGGGGAGCCGCCGTCGTCGCAGCCGTCCTCGGTGGCGTTCGCCGTGCCTTCGTCGGTCGTGCCTTCGTCGGTCGTGCCTTCGTCGGTTGTGGCTTCGTCGTCGGTTGTGGCTTCGTCGTCGGTCGTGGCTTCGTCGTCGGTGGAGGCCGGCGGGGTCGTCGCCGTCGTGCTGTCCTCGGTGGTGGACTCCTCGACGGTGGTGCTGGTGGTCGAGGAGTCCTCCTGGGCGCCGGCGATGGCCACCCCTCCCAGTCCCACGAGGCCGGTGACGGCGAGGGCGGCGGCGGTTCTGGCAACGGTGAGTTTCACGGGGGTGACCTCCTGGTCGTTGGTATGGCTGGCAGGAACCATCCAAGAGGTCGTGTGTAAGAGCCTCACCGGGGCAACGTGAGGGTTGGGAGAGAACGAGCGGCTGCGTGGCCCGAACCGCGTTCGGGCGGATCAGCGGCGTTCGAAGCGGAGGTGGGTGACGGCGTCGGTGGAGGTGTGCTCCACGCAGGCGTAGGCGGGTGGAGGTGAGGACTCGGGGAAGAGCCGCTCGCCCTGACCGATCAGCATCGGCACGACGACGACGTGGAGCTGGTCGACCAACCCGGCGGCGAGGTACTGGCGGACGGTCGCGGCGCCGCCCATGAGCCGCACGTCCTTGCCATCGGCGGCGGCGAAGGCCTGCTCGAGCGTGTCCTCGATGCCGCCGGTGGCGAAGTGGAAGGTCGTGCCTCCCTCCATCGGGATCGGTTCCCTCGGATGGTGGGTGAGGACGAAGGTCGGAGCGTGATACGGCGGGTTCGGGCCCCACCAACCTGTCCAGCCGTCGTCGGTCCACGGTCCGCGCGAGGTGCTGAACATGTTGCGGCCGAGGATCACGGAGCCGATGTTGTCGAAGCTGTGGGCGACGTAGGGGTCGTCGCCGTTGTCTGTACCGCCGTCGAGACCCAGCATCTCGTTCCCGGTCCGGGTGGCGAACATCCAGTCCGTGAACCCTTCGGTGTTGTCGCCGAACGGCAGCTCGAGACGCTGGTTCAGGCCGGCGGCGAACCCGTCGACCGACATCATGAGGCAGTTGGCGACGAGCTTCTGGTCGTTGGTGGGCATCTCGTGGGCTCCCTATTCGGCCGGGAGTTCCGGTGCGAGGCCGGCGGCGGCGTAGCGGCGCTGGTGAGCGGCGAAGGCGTCCCAGTCCCATGGGATCGGCGTGCCGGCGAGGGCGGGAGCGAGCCGTTCGAGCGAGGTGTGGAGGCC
>DATDIY010000021.1:0-2747 GCA_036520815.1 Acidimicrobiales bacterium | reverse complement strand
CGACCGTGAGCACACCGGTGGACGAGGTGCTCGCTCGCCGGGCCGGTGTGTGCCAGGACTTCGCGCATCTCACCATCAGCGGGCTGCGCGGCCTGGGCCTCGCCACCCGGTACGTGAGCGGCTACCTCGAGACCGATCCACCTCTCGGCCAGGAGCGGCTCATCGGAGCCGACGTGTCCCACGCCTGGGTGGCGGTCTTCGTGCCCCAGGTCGGTTGGGTCGACCTCGATCCCACCAACGGCCAGTTCGTGAACGGCCGATACGTCACGGTGGCGTGGGGTCGTGACTACACCGACGTGCCGCCGTTGAAGGGTGTGATCTACACCCAGGGCGAAGGCCAGAAGCTCGAGGTCACCGTCGACGTCACCCCGATCGCCGACGACGACCCGATCCTGGCGTCAGTGTCCAGGTAGCGGTGAGCTTCGGAAAAGATTTGTCAGTGGACTGACGAAATTCCCGGTGGCGACCTCTGTCCGGGGGTAGGTTGCCGTCGAGGAGTCGGCGGAGCAGCGCACCGCGGCGGGATCCAGGGTCACCGGCGAACGTCTCGGAGATCGTGGACCTGTTCCGACCGGACCTCGCCAGGATCCATCGGAACGTTGGGGGATGTCAGGTGCGACGTACACGCAGGGGTTTCCGGGCCAGCTTGCTGGCCCTGTTGTTGGTGTTCGGACTGGTTGCCGCCGCGTGCGGCGGCAGCGACTCGTCGTCGGAGGACGAAGGCGACGGCGGCTCGACGCCGGCGACCGACCAACCGTCGGACATCGATCCGAACGGCACCATCAAGGTCGCCTACGACCTCATCGCCACCATGCGGGGTGGCAAGTTCACGCTCGACCCGGCGGCGACGAACACGCCCCTGACCGACGATGCGCTCTTCTACCTGCTCTACGGGCGGCTCATGCGTCCGAGCGGGAAGGGCGACCTCGTCCCCGACCTGGCCGAGAGCGCCACCATCGTCGACGGGAACACGATCGAGGTGAAGCTCCGCCCTGACCTCACCTTCAGCGACGGGACCGAGTTCAACGCCGACACCGTGAAGGCTGGCCTCGAACGCAGCCTCAACTCCGGCAACACGGTCGGCTTCTCGAAGCCCTTCTTCGACCTGAAGACCATCACCGTCGTCGATCCGCTCACCGTGGAGCTGTCGATCCCCGGCACCGCCGCCAACTGGTACGACAGCTACCTCGGCTCGTGGGAGAGCACGATCGTGAAGCCGGGCACCACCGACTTCGAGAAGCCGATCGGTGCCGGCGCGATGGCCCTCTCCGACTACAAACCGCAGACCTCGCTCACGCTGACCAAGAGCGACACCTACTGGGACAAGGACAACGTCCGCTACGGCGGTCTGGAGCTGGTGGGTGTCACCGCCAACGACCAGCAGGCCGCAGTGAACGCGCTGGCGGCGAAGACGGTGGACATGGCGCCGGCCACCGTGCAGCTCATGCCGTCGCTCGGCTCCGGCAACGAGGCCTACGTGGTCGAGAACCCGAACCGGCTGATGACCTTCCAGATCTGCAAGAAGGACGGCCCGCTGGCCAACGCCGACGTCCGCAAGGCGATCTCCATGGCGGTCGACCGGGAGACGATCAACGAGGCCCTCTACGAGGACACCTACACGATCGCCCAGGGGCTGTGGCCCGCCGGTCACCGGCTGCACAACCCGGCCCTCGACGAGGAGGTCGTCTTCGACCTCGAGGGGGCCAAGCAGCTCCTGGCCGACGCCGGCTACGCCGACGGGTTCACCATGGACGCCTACGTCCTGCAGACGGCGGGGCTGCCCGAGCTCATCCAGGTCGTCCAGCAGTCGCTCGAGCAGATCGGCATCAAGGTCAACATCAACGCCGCCACCAACTACCCCGACGACTTCCTGCTCCCGCAGAAGGCCGGCATCGGCGTGGTGCCCAACATCGGCAGCAACCGCGCCAAGCTCGACCAGTGGTCGGGCGACGGCCTCGGCAACGCCTGCAAGTACAAGGACGAGGAGATCGACAGCCTCAAGGCCGAGCTCCTGACGGTGAGCGACAGCACCGACGAGGCGGTCGAGCTGTGGCACCAGCTCGAGCAGAAGGGCATCGGCGACGGCATGCTCAACGTGCCGCTGCTGTTCGCCGCCTCGGTGGTCGGGTACAACCCGAGCGTGGTCGCCGATCCCTCGGTGTTGACGGTGTCGACGCAGCTCTACCTGCCCGACCCGCGCATCACCTACGTCAAGGCGAAGTAGCGCCTCCCGACGCTCCAACGACGACGACGGTGCGCCCGGGCCTCGGCCCGGGCGCATCCGCGTCGTCACTCGGCGCTCGTCAGCGGTAGATGACGTGCACCCTCGCCGTCGCCTCCACGTGGAAGTGGCGGGGGTCGCCGTACCCGGTGGGCAGGGCGTTGCCTGCACCGGTCGGGGTGTGGAGGCTGGTCTCGAAGGTGTGGCTCGTCCAGCGGTGGTGGTTGGACGGCACTGCGTCGAGGTCGATGTCGGCCGACGCCGTGTTCCACGCCACGCAGGAGGCATCGGAGTCGCCCTGGGGCTGTTCCATGAACTCGGGCCAGAACGGCTCGCACACCGACGCCTCCCAGACGCGGGCGACGAGGAGGTCGAGCCGCACCTCTCGCTCGGCATCGTCGCGGGCGATCTCGTCGCCGAGGTCGTAGGCGGCGTGGTCCTCGTCGTCGAGCCGGAGGTAGGTCCCGGTGTCCTCCACGTTCGAGGGCCCGCCGAGCACGGCCATCTCGGTGATCTCGATCTCCAC